>JBDVXS010000100.1:0-71268 GCA_039964305.1 Hyphomicrobiales bacterium | reverse complement strand
TACGTCGCGGCTTTTTCGCGTTTTCAGGCCGTTCAACAAATTATTCACTTTAGCAATATATACGTATTCACAGGTGCATAGCATTTCATTGGGTTGAAAACGCTGGGATTACATGTTCAGATTTGACCATATAAAGATTTTCTTATATGCTTATGTGAGTATTTAATAAGGCTAAGGAAGCCTATTCGAATAGGTGAAACAAATGCGTAGAACGCTGACGGAATTGCTTCAGGAAAAACAGTTACTTCTTGCAGATGGCGCAACGGGTACAAATTTCATGTCTATGGGGCTAGAACCGGGCTTCCCACCTGACATTTGGAATGTGAGCGAACCGCATAAGCCGGAAAAATTGTATCAAATGTTTGTTAATGCTGGTTCCGACATTATTTTGACCAACACATTTGGGGCAAATGGCCCTCGTTTGAAACTGCATAAGGCAGAAAACCAAACGTACGAAATCAATAAAGCAGGCGCTGAGATTGCCTGCCGCGTTGCAGAAGCTTCTGATCGCCCTGTCGTTGTCGCTGGCTCTGTCGGGCCCACAGGTGAACTCTTTGTACCACTTGGTGAAATGACCCTTGAGGGCGCTCGCAACGCATTTAAAGAACAAATGCTTGGCCTAAGAGATGGTGGTGCAGATGTTGTTTGGATTGAAACCATGTCTGCTGCTGATGAAATTCAAGCTGCCGCAGAAGCTGCTGTAGAAGTTGGCATGCCTTATGTCTTCACCGCGAGTTTTGATACCGCTGGTAAAACCATGATGGGTCTCGCTCCTGCGACACTAACTGAAATCTCTGCAGCACTTCCCGGTAATGCAATTGCCTTTGGTGCCAATTGTGGCGTTGGTGCTTCTGACCTTTTGGTCTCTGTTTTATCGATGACAGAAGCTGACCCACAGGCGATTGTTGTTGCGAAAGCAAACTGCGGCATCCCTGTCGTAAAAGGCGCAACAACGGTCTACACGGGCACACCTGAATTGATGGGTGACTATGTTGCCATGGCGGCGGATGCTGGCGTGCGCATTATTGGCGGTTGCTGCGGAACAGCGCCTGAGCACATTGCAGCTATGCGTCAATCAATCGACAATTATGTGGCATCGGAACGACCAACAATCGAAACGATTACAGCAAAAATTGGCGAATTGGTTGCCCCACCTGCAAGCAACGATGAGAACGCACCGCGCCGCGAGCGTCGCGGTCGTCGTCGTGGCTAAGTCACACTAGACTTTACAAAAGCATCTATGTGAAAGCGCTGTTGATCATCTGAATAGTGATGTTCGACAGCGACCGGACAAGCTTGTCGTGCAAGACAGCCCTTTGTGGCGCAATGCCCTTGCGGATGCGCGCGAACATGGTCTCGGCACGAAGCAACATCATACCCTGCACTTGAAAAAGCACCGACGGGGCATGTGGTGAGGCATGGCTTGTTGGAACAGCTATGACACGCATGGTCGACTGTCTTTGGCGATGGCTTTTCAACAATATCAGAAAACACAAATGCCGCACGATAGGCTTGCCATAGGCCAAATTCTGGATGCATCAAAATACCATGCGGTGACGCCTCAAGCCCTTCGGCTTTTTTCGCCCATCGCTGAAACGGCTGATAGGGTGTGTCGCTTGGGTATAGCGGTCGACAATTAAGTTTGTCGGCAATTGGATCAAGCACATGCTTAGTCCAGCGATCTAACGCATGATTATGTTCAAACCCAGATTGGCTGAAAGTGTTCCAAAAAACGCCACCGAGGTTACCAATCAGCACGATGGCATGATCGCGGTCACCTTGGGGTTCGCTTTCGACAATTTGATCAACGCACCAGCCACGAACAGCCAGCCCAGTTCCATGCAGTTCAGCGGTTAGTTGTTCTAAAACCGCCTGCATATCATTGACCTTCAAAAAGTCGAAACGCGCGTCGGATCACTTCATAGTGCACTTTGATGCCTTCAAGTTGAGGCACCTTTTCGGACGCATCGCCTGCCTTTCAGGTAAAGGCGTCAGGCATGGAATCCTTACGTGTCTTGATGAAATCTTTCAGCGCGTCGTTGATACCTTGATCCAAATCTGGCGCAACATAATCATTGAGCATTTGAGCGCAGACTTTCCGAGCGCGATCTTCCGCCCGCATTTCGCCATCAGCCAACCATTGCTCATATGAATTATTGTCTGCAATGTTTGAGCGATAAAACGCGGTTTCAAAATTATCTTGTGTGTGCTGACACCCAAGGAAGTGCTTGCCCGGTCCCACTTCACGAATAGCCGATAGGCCCAATCCGTTTTCAGACAAATCAACACCACCAGCCATCGCCTGCATCATACCAAGTTGATCGCAATCCATAACGAATTTCTCGAAAGACGACACAAGGCCACCTTCTAACCAACCGGCTGAATGGAGTGCGAAATTCACGCCCCCCATAACCGTTGGTGTGATGGTCTGTGCGCTCTCATAGGCTGCCTGTGCATCAACTACTTTAGAACCACACAGTGAACCACCAGAACGGAACGGAACGCCTAAGCGTCGTGCCAGTTGAGCCGCACCATAAAGCACCAAGGCTGGCTCTGGCGTGCCAAATGTTGGCGCGCCTGATTGCATGGAGATGGAACTAGCAAATGTGCCGAACAAAACTGGGGCACCTGGACGACACAACTGCGTAAACGCAATACCAGCCATTGCTTCAGCCAGAATTTGTGAAAGTGTCGCAGCAACCGTCACAGGAGACATGGCACCTGCCAAAATGAACGGCGAGATGATGCACGCTTGATTGTTACGGGCATAAACTTTGGCCGCACCCAACATGGTGTCATCATAAGTCATTGGTGAATTGACGTTGATGAGATTCAATAAAACACAGTTTTGATCAACAAAATCGTCGCCAAAAACGATCTTGGCCATATCAACCGAATCTTGCGCCCGCTCAGGTGCCGTGACCGACCCCATAAAGGGCATGTCAGAATAGCGGATATGGCTATAGACCATATCGAGGTGACGTTTATTGACAGGAATGTCGACAGGCTCACAGACCGTGCCACCCGAATGGTGCATAGCCGGCGCCAGATAGGCGAGCTTTACGAAACTGCGAAAATCTTCAATCGTCGCATAACGGCGCTCACCTTCCAGTGTGCGCACGAAAGGAGGGCCATAAACAGGGGCAAACACTGTATTGTTGCCACCAATTTGCACGGAACGTGCTGGATTTCTGGCGTGCTGTGTAAATTCACGTGGCGCTGTCTTGATAAGTTCACGCAACATACCTTTAGGAAAACGCACCCGTTCGCCATCAATATCAGCGCCCGCTTCACGCCACATAGCTATCGCTTCAGGGTCATCACGAAACTCAATGCCTATTTCTTCCAAAATGACATCAGCATTCGCTTCAATCTTTTCGGCCATTTCATCATCAAACACTTCAAAAGGTTTGAGTTTGCGCTGGATATACGGAAGCTTGACGCTGGCTGTACCACCGCGTTTAGCCCGCCGTGCGTCGCGACCGCCACCACGGCCCGCACGCCTGCTGCGTCCACCCTGATTTTCTTCCGTTTCGCTCGTACTCATCGCTAAAAATGTCCTCGTTCATCGCTGATGCACAAAAAGAAATAGCATCAATTAATCTTCTGTATTGTAAATAGAATGAGATTTTTTTATTGAATGGCTTGTTTGCGCCCTGTTTTTGACGCCGCTTGCGTATTTCTTATGGCAAATTCAATATTAAGGTATTTACCGTAGCGTCGAATGAGCTAAAACATTTAGCCTGTAGCTTGTAAGGAATTTTTGAATGTCCGATGAAGAAGAAATCATCTTATCCGAATTGAACGATGACGATCTTGTCGCTCAGATGATGGATGACCTTTATGATGGTCTGAAAGAAGAGATTGTTGAGGCGGTTGAAATCCTGCTTGAACGCAAGTGGACACCTTATGATATTTTGACCAAGTCGCTGGTTGAAGGCATGCGTATTGTCGGTGTTGATTTTCGTGACGGCATTTTGTTTGTGCCTGAGGTTCTTCTTGCTGCCAATGCGATGAAGGCTGGCATGGTTATCTTGCGCCCACTCCTTGCTGAAACAGGTGCGCCGAAGCTTGGCTCTATGGTTATTGGCACCGTTAAAGGCGACATTCACGACATTGGTAAAAACCTTGTTGGGATGATGATGGAAGGCGCGGGCTTTGATGTCCATGACCTTGGCATCAACACTGATGCGGACGAATTTCTGGCAGCTCTTGAAGAACATGAGCCAGATATCCTTGGGATGTCGGCGCTGCTTACAACCACAATGCCTTACATGAAGGTTGTGATTGATCAGCTGAAAGAAAAAGAACTCCGCGATAAATACATCGTTCTTGTTGGTGGTGCGCCACTCAACGAAGAGTTTGGTGACGCGATTGGTGCCGATTCTTATTGTCGCGATGCGGCGGTGACTGTTGAAAAAGCATCAGAGATGATCGCACGTCGCCACAACCAGCGCGCTTAAAGGCGGCACACGTCATGTCTAAACGACGAGGTGGCAGATCGGCGAGACTTCAAGAAGTCTCGTCTGTTGAGCCGCTCGTTGAAAAAGGCGCGCCCAATTACACAAAACCCGTAAACGCAGAAGCTGTCTGCGTTATCGCCTGTGGTGCTTTGGCACACGAAATACTTGATGTTGTTAAGTTAAATAACCTCGACCACATCTCGCTGACCTGCCTTCCCGCAAAACTTCATAACGAACCGCAAGCAATTACGCCCGCCGTGGAACGCGCCATTGCCGATGCGCGTGATGCTGGGTTTCAACATATCTATTGCGGATATGCTGATTGCGGCACCGGGGGGCAACTTGATGCATTGCTAGAGCGTGAAAACGTTGACCGCCTGCCCGGTGCGCATTGTTATGCGTTCTTTTCGGGCGTTGATGATTTCAAAGAGCGCGAAGAAGAAGACATGCGCGCTTTCTTCCTAACCGACTTCCTAGCCCGCCACTTCGATGGCCTCACTTGGGGTCCGCTTGGTATGGAAAAACATCCCGAACTGCTAGACATGTATTTCGGTGCTTATGAAAAGGTCGTCTATCTCGCGCAAATCGAGGATGAGGCGCTCTTAAAGCGGGCAAAAGAGATTGCTGAGCGGTTGAAACTCGACTTTGAATATCGCGCAACAGGTTATGGTGATTTGGCGAACAGCCTTTCTCATTTAAAGGCTTAACCCCTAAGTATTCCGTGCCTTCATTAAGCATTAGACCAAGTTTCCCACAAACAAGCCTAAATCCGACATTGACAAGTCGCGGGCAAATCATCGTGTTTAGCGAATAACGATCACCTTCAAGCCCAAGAGGAAACACTATGCCACGTTCTAAAGCCGCTCAAAAACACATTGTCTATTGGCGGGATATCCCAGCGCAAGTTATTTGCAAGGCTGGGCGGACAACAGCAAAGCGCGAACTCGATAAACGTTTCATCACGGCGATTGACGCTTGCGCGATGCGCACTGGTCTCGATCAATCTGATGCTTATTTAGAGCAATGGCGCAAGAGTGATCCTATTCCCTGTGGAGAAGACCTCGAAGCCGAAGCAGAACAGGCAGCTGCCGAATTGGAAGCTGCCTACACCAAGGAACGGGTGAAAAATCTCGTTCATGCTGGAGGATTTGAGGATGGCCCACAAGACGGCTGACATGTTGAACGCGGAGACACCAATGAGCGCTGCTAATGCCCATATCCCCGCCTCTATTGAAGTGTCCCCAAAACACATCCTCGAAAAGGACGAATATATCGGCCTTTTCCCAGCAGGTACGCGCACTTATGTGACAGACATTGGCACGCATAGCCACGAGCAGCTGGCAGAAGTGTCAAAGCGCCTTGTGGATGCAGGCTATAAGCCCGTTCAACACATCGCCGCGCGCCGTCTGGCTTCAGAAGACGAATTAGAAAGCCACATTAAGCGCCTCACAGAAGTGGGTGGTCTTGATGATGTGCTGGTTATTGCTGGTGAAGCAAACCGCCAAATGGGTCCTTATTCATCTGCTATTGAAGTGATGCGGACAGGCGTTTTTGATCGATACGGCATTAAGGGCATGGGCGTTGCAGGTCACCCTGAAGGCAATCCATCTGCCCCTGAAGGTGAAGTCTATAATATCTTGCGCGAGAAGGCAGAGTTTCAAAGCGAAACCGACGCCGCTTTGCGTATCGTCACACAGTTCGGTTTTGACGGCGAAGCTTTTGCAAACTGGGCTTGGCATGTGAAAGCCATGGGCATTGACCTACCAATCCATCTTGGTGTTGCTGGCCCTGCAAAGATTACGACCCTTATCAAATTCGCTGCCATGAGTGGTGTGGGCAACTCCCTCACCTTCCTCAAAAAGCGTGCAGGCGCCCTGACAGCCCTTGCAACATCACACTCTCCAGAACCAGTTGTTGAGCCGATTGAGGCGTTTTGGCAGGAGAATTCTGAGGGTCCACTCGCCCAAATGCACGTTTTTCCGTTCGGAGGGCTAAAAAAATCGTCCGAATGGCTTGTAGAACGCGGCTCATGGGATATAAACATATCTTTATATGATAATGAGAAAGATGTGAATCAGCTTTAACGCTGCCCACACCTCCCTTCTTGTTTAGAATTTTGGTCATGCTTTTGCCCAGACGCTCTTCCTGTGTCTGGTGCTAGAGAGCAGTCACACTTAAGGAACATCAAATGACGCGCACTCTCGTCGCTTCTAAAACCAAAGAATCTTATATTGGGTTCGATGAACCATTTTGCGTCATCGGTGAGCGCATCAACCCAACAGGCCGCAAAAAGCTAGCTGCTGAAATGCAGGCTGGTAACTTTGATACCGTGACAAAAGACGCATTGGAGCAAGTTGCTGCTGGTGCGACCATGTTGGATGTAAACGCAGGCGTTACCGCCGTTGATCCCAACACAACCGAGCCGCCACTGCTTGTTGAAACCTTGAAGCTTGTACAAAGCTTGGTTGATGTTCCAATTTGTATTGATAGCTCCGTTTCATCCGCCCTTGAAGCAGGCTTGGCTGTAACAGAAGGTCGCCCTTTGGTGAACTCTGTGACAGGTGAAACTGAAAAGCTTGAAGAGATCCTTCCGCTTATCAAGAAGTACAACGTGCCAGTGGTTGCCATTTCTAATGACGAGACAGGCATTTCAGAAGACCCTGATGTGCGTTTTGAGGTTGCAAAAAAAATTGTCGAGCATGCTGCCGATTATGGCATTCCTCCCCATGACATCGTTGTCGACCCTCTTGTTATGCCGATTGGCGCGATGGGAACGGCTGGCCTTCAGGTGTTTGCCCTTGTGCGTCGTTTGCGCGAAGAGCTGGGTGTGAATACAACGTGTGGCGCATCAAATGTGTCATTCGGTCTGCCACACCGTCACGGCATCAATGCTGCCTTCTTGCCGATGGCAATCGCCTCTGGCATGACATCCGCCATTATGAACCCATGCCGTCCGCAAGAGATGGAAATGGTGCGTGCAGCAAATGTGTTGATGTCGACAGATGAGCATTGTGCAAATTGGATTGCGACCTACCGTGAGCCAACGCCTGGTGCCGAAGCAGGCGCAGGTGCTGGTGGTGGGCGTCGTCGCGGTGGCCGTGCGTCACGCCGAGGCTAAGCTTAAAACCAAGGTTTCATCTAGGAATTAAGGATATATTGGCGCAATGAACGAGCAGCCAAAACCAGATACAATTTCAACCACAGGCGCGCCATCAAAAGATGACGCGCTTGTGCTGTTTATGCCATCAGGCAAACGCGGGCGCTTTGCCGTTGGCACGCCCGTGCTTGATGCAGCAAGAGAACTCGGCGTTTATGTCGAAAGTGTCTGCGGTGGTCGCGGCATTTGCGGTAAGTGTCAGGTCAGTGTCGCGGAAGGTCAATTTGCCAAACACGGCATCACCAGTAGTGCCGACAATCTCTCGCAATTCTCTGATACGGAAGCACGCTATAAATCTAAGCGCGAGCTTGCAGATGACCGCCGTCTTTCTTGCTCATCGAAGATTAATGGCGACCTCGTCATTGATATTCCGCAAGCAGCCAGCGCCAACAATCAAATGGTGCGCAAGGCCGCCGACACCCGCGACATTCCGCGCGATTTGGCGACCCATCTTCGTTACGTGGAAGTTGAAGAACCAGACATGCATAAGCCGCTCGGTGATGCGGACCGTCTTGTTCGTCAACTGAAAGAAGACTGGGGTTATGATAATCTCAGCGTTGATTTTCATCTCTACAAAACCCTGCAATCCGTCCTTCGCAAAGGCGAATGGGCCGTGACTGCGGCTGTCCATTCAGCAGGCGGTGTGCACACGGTAACAGCCCTATGGCCTGGTTACCGCGAAAAGCTCTACGGCCTTGCCTGCGACATCGGCTCTACCACCATCGCGATGCACCTATCTGACATGATGACAGGTGACACAATTGCTTCTGCTGGTGTTGCCAACCCACAAATCCGTTTCGGCGAAGACCTGATGTCTCGCGTTTCTTATGTGATGATGAACAAAGGCGGCGAAGTAGCGCTTACCAAATCTGTGCGCGAAGCGATTGATGGATTGATTGCTGATATTTGCGAGCAATCTGAAGTGGCGCGTGACGACATATTGGAGGCCACCTTTGTTGGCAATCCAATCATGCACCACTTGTTCCTCGGGCTTGATCCAACAGAAATTGGCCAAGCACCGTTTGCCCTTACCGTATCAGATGCCCTCACCCTGCCAGCACGTGACCTTGAGATAAACCTCAACGAAGGTGCACGGGTTTACACCTTGCCGTGTATTGCAGGCCATGTGGGGGCTGATGCTGCTGCTGCGACATTAGCAGAGCGGCCTTATGAAGAAGACGAGATTACACTGCTGGTTGATGTGGGCACCAATGCAGAAATCGTACTTGGTTCAAAAGACCGCACGGTTGCAGCTTCATCACCCACTGGCCCCGCCTTTGAAGGCGCTGAAATTTCTTGCGGCCAACGCGCAGCACCCGGTGCTATCGAGCGCATTCGCATCAACCCAGAAACACTCGAGCCGCGGATCCGCGTTATTGGATCTGAGAAATGGTCTGATGATGAAGGGTTTGTGGACGAGGTAAAAGAAACAGGCGTTACCGGCGTTTGTGGTTCTGGCATTATCGAAGTCGTGGCAGAAATGTTTCTTGCAGGCGTTATCACCGAAGACGGCATTATTGATGGCACAAAAGCGGCCCTGTCAGACCGCGTGATTGAAGATGGTCGCACCTTCTCTTATGTCGCTTGGCGTGGTGAGAATGGAAACCCTGATCTCATCATCAAACAAACAGACATCCGCGCGATCCAGCTTGCAAAAGCGGCCCTTTATGCGGGTGTACGCCTTTTGATGGATAAGCTTGGCGTTACGCAAGTGCACAGAATCAAATTTGCAGGCGCGTTTGGAAACTTCATTGACCCGAAATACGCGATGGTGCTTGGTCTTATCCCTGATTGCGACCTTAGTGAGGTCAACGCTGTTGGTAATGCCGCAGGCACTGGCGCGCGCATGGCGCTTTTGAATAAAGGCTACCGCGACGAGATTGAACAGATGGTTGGAAAGATCGAAAAGATTGAAACAGCCCTTGAACCTGCGTTCCAAGAACTGTTCGTCAATGCGATGGCATTGCCGAACAAGGTGGACCCGTTTCCAAATCTTGCAAAAGAAGTGGCCCTGCCAGAAAAAACAGCGCCTGCTGAAGGCAGTGACCCTGCAGGCGGTGGCAGACGCAGACGTGGCGGACGAGCAAGGCGTGGCTAACGCGGTTTAAATACGCGCTTGATGTTCCTCAAAAGCAGAACGAATGTGACTTGCAACAGCAAGCACAGCATCGCCCGCATTTGGTTTTTTATACAGGCCGATATTATAGGTATTGAGCTCTGGCATACCGTCTTCTTCGCGCAGCTCTTGCATGGGATGATCAAGCAAGCTTTTTGGAAAAGGCGCAACGGCAAGATCAGCGAGCACCGCTGCTTTTTGCCCAGAACTATGGGCGCTCATATAAGCAACCCGATAGTCACGCCCCTTGGTTGCAAGCGCTGAAACAGCATTAGAGCGCCACGCACAGCCCTCTTCCCACATGGAAACAGGAAGCGGGTCTTGCAAATGGGCGCAACCGCCTTTGACCCCTGTCCAAACGAGTTTTTCTTCCAAGATCACTTCAATATCAGGATCACTCGCAACCGCGCCATCACAGGAGATTAGGGTTAAGTCGAGCTTCCCCTTTTTCACCCGATCACGCAAAGCAGAGCTTTGATCAATCACCACATCCACTACGACACCTGGGTGCGTGACGGAAAACCGTTTTAGAATGCTCGGTAAGAAACGACTGCCATAATCATCTGGCGCGCCAAGGCTAACAACGCCTTCCATTTGTGGCTTTCTAAAATGGCCAAGCGCTTCATCTGAAAGACTGAGCAAACGCCTTGCATAAGCAAGCAACACTTCACCGTCCTGCGTAAGGTTTACCGAACGTGCATCACGAATAAACAACGGGCGTCCGACAATGTCCTCAAGCTTCTTCACCTGCATGGAGATGGCGGAAGGCGTGCGCAAGACAAGCTCCGCCGCCCCTTTAAAGCTGCCTGTATCAACGATCGCTGTGAACGTCTTCAACAAGTCCAACTCGAGAGCGAGTACGTTGAAATTCACCGGAGCGTCTGAGTGCTTGTTCATGATGAAACCTCATTGGAACGGTCAGTTCAATTTTTCTGAACTTACACATTAGATCATTTCGTTTGATTGAACAAGCTTTATCATCAATATTGTTGAACAAGACAAGACGAAATGAAGCTTTTCTAAATCAAAGGATAATACAATGACTTTATGTGAACAAATGAACGCCCATCCAGACAGCACTCAGCACAGCCTTTTCGATCAACTTTTAATCAGCATTGAAAATACATTTGGTAAACTGCAACAGGCAATCGCAACCTACCGCGCCCATGCTGAGCGGCGGGATGCATTTAAGAACCTGCAAACCCTTGATCGTCGTACATTGGATGATATTGGCCTGACAGCAGGAGATGTCACATGGGCATCAAAACTACCGATTGATCAAAACGCAGCCTGCGAATTACAGAAAGTCAGATATGCACGACTTTCAAACAAACTCTAAGCACCCTTTGGGGCTTTGAGAAAACACTGCGCCTATTGGCGCAGTGTTTCACCGGCAACGATTGCCTGTTTATCGAAACCATATTCGTAGCCAGCATCAGCGATGAGGCACCAAAGATAATCCGCATGAGAACGGCGGATTACGATGTCAAAAGTATCGGGCGCATCGAGGCGGCAAGCCAACACAACATTTGAATGAGCAAACACAGTGCCCGCAACCGCGCCCTTACCAAAGGCTGCAGCATCCAAATCCAGCGTTGAAAGTTTTTGCAAAACATCTCTCGCCCTAGCACCTGATAATTCAATCACGGTGTAGTTGTTGGAAATGTTCGCTACCTGACAAGCTTTGCCATCCAGTTCGCTTGAAAAACTGTCAGCAAGCGCTTCGCCTTCGCCCGCCAAAACCATCAACGTGTCTGGCCCAATCCAATGGACATCACACGTTTTAGTATAGGTTGATTGGCTCGCCGTTGGCGCATTGGCACCTGCAACAGAGGCTACAGCTGAACCAAGCGTTTCCAAGTCTCCACGCAACATCGTCTTGTTCAGGTGAGCCCGTTCGCTCATTTGAACACCATCGCCCGTTAAGGCACTACGATGCCCAAGGGGTGATTGTTTAAAAGGGGCTTTTATCGAAGTCATGATGCGGCTCCTTCAGCAAGAAAATCGACATCGGTAATGGTCGCTTGAATTGGTTCGCCATTGCCACGTTGTGTCACATAAACTGTTTCACCCATGCGATCCCCGCCGCCTTTCACCAAGGCGAGCGCGATGGAACGTTGAATGTTCGGGCTATAATAACTGGAGGTTACATGGCCGAGCATTGGAACGGGTGGCGCAGGCTCCGTAGACGTTGCAATGATATGCGCCCCTTCATCCACCACTTTTGAGCGGTCTTCGGTGATAAGTCCCACCAATTGATGGCGGTCTTTGCGCACTGTATCTGAGCGGAACAACGAACGCTTACCAACAAAGTCACCCTTCTTCTGGCTTACAATCCAGTCCATCCGCAAATCATGCGGCGTGATGGTGCCGTCAGTTTCTTGGCCAACAATGATGAAACCTTTTTCAGCACGCAACAAGTGCATCGCTTCAGTGCCATATGGCGTGATGTCATATTGTGCGCCATGTTCCATCAAGGTATCCCAGAACCAGCGACCATATTCAGATGGCACATTGATCTCGTAAGAATGCTCACCCGTAAACGAAATGCGGAAGATGCGCACAGGCACACCTTCTAGTTCCGTTTCCTTCATGGTCATAAACGGCATATCGTCGGGACCGTATCCATCGCCAAACAAGTCAGCGATCAACTGGTGACACTTTGGTCCACAGATAGAAGACACTGCCCATTCTTCGGTGACAGACGTGCACCAAACATCAAGGTCTGGCCATTCAGTTTGGAGATAATCTTCCAAATGAGACAGCACACCAGCCGCCCCGCCTGAGGTTGTTGTCATGTGAAAATGGTCATCAGCAAGGCAAGTCGTCACACCATCATCAAACACCATACCGTCTTCTTTGAGCATGAGGCCATAACGGCATTTGCCGATGCCAAGCTTAGACCACGCGTTGGTGTAAATACGGTTCAAGAACTCACGGGAATCTTTGCCGCGAATATCAATCTTACCAAGCGTTGAAGCATCTAAGATGCCGATGCCCGTCCGAGCCGCTTTGGATTCGCGCTGAACTGCACGCTGCCAAGTCTCGCCCGTTTGTGGATAGACCCACGCCCGCAACCAATCGCCAACTGTTTCAAAATGAGCGCCCGCCTCGCGGTGCCATTCATGCATTGGTGTGCCGCGTCGTGGTGCATATAGTTCGCCCATATGCTGACCCGCAATCGCGCCAAGGCTGACAGATTTATAAGGCTGACGGTAGGTTGTAACACCAACCTCTGGGATCGATTTACCCATTGTCTGGGCTAGAATACCAAAGGCCGTTACGCCAGACGTTTTGCCTTGATCCGTGCCCATGCCCATAGTCGTGTAGCGCTTGGCGTGTTCAACAGAGCTATAGCCTTCCTGCACAGCAAGGCGCAAATCTTTAGCCGTCACATCGTTTTGAAGGTCAACCCAAGCACGCTGGATACCTGTGCCGCTTGGCACATCCCAAAGCTCAAACGTTTCTGCTGCTGTCTTCTGATTAGATTTCAGGGTCAAAGACGCAACTTTCGCTTCCTTGAAGCCCACAGCAATTGCTGCGTTCGTTCCTGCTTTTACGCCTTCTGTTAGGCAGCTTGCAAGATCAAACGCGCCGTTACAACTGCCCGCAGATGTTTCCTTTTGCCATGAATGCGCTGGGCGGAAGCCTGCAATATTTTCATCATATTTCAGCTTGCCGCGCGATTGTGAGAACAAGGATACGTTTGGATTATAGCCACCAGAAACAGCGATTAAATCACATTCAACTTGCTTGGTCGCGCCTGTTGGCTGACCATCTTCGCCAAGTGTGCGGATTGAGGCTTCTTTCACCCGCGCATGCCCCTTCGTTCCAACAATGCCAGAACGTGGGAAGAGATCAATGCTGACTTCAGCAGCTTTTGCAAGAAGGCCCGCATCTATACTTGGCCGCGCATCAACGATGCCCGCGATGTTCGCACCTGCTTCTTTAAGCGCAAAAGCATTTGTCCATGCGGCATCATTGTTGGCAAAGACAAGAATGTTTTTGCCCGGCAACGCGCCATAGCGATAGGCATAAGTCTGCGCGGCACTGGCAAGCATAATGCCTGGGCGATCATTTTCGTGAAACGCGATGGAGCGTTCGATGGCACCCGTTGCTAAAACAACGTGCTTTGCCCGTACCCGCCATAAACGCTCGCGAGGCGCACGCTCAGGACGATCAGATGGGGCCAAGTGATCAGTGCATTTTTCCCAAAGGCCAACAAAGTTTTCCGCGTAATAGCCGAAGGCAGTTGTGCGGTTTAAAATAGTGACATTTTCACGGGCACGAAGAGCCGCCTCAGCAGCCACCACCCATTCAACAGGTTCTTGGTCATTCAACGTTGTTTCAGTCGTTTCACCAAGCAACTGGCCACCAAGCTGATTGCTCTCATCAACCAAGATAACGCGCGCGCCAGCAAGGCTTGCAGCTTCTGCTGCCATAATGCCTGAAGGACCGCCACCAATGACCAGCACATCGCAGTGACGATTTACGTGCTCGTAGTTGTCTGGGTCAGCTTCCGTCGGGCTTTTGCCGAGACCCGCTGCTTTCCGAATAATCGGCTCAAACATCATCCAAGCACCCGGAGGGCCCATGAACGTTTTGTAATAGAAGCCAGCTGGAATGAACCGCCATGCATAGTCGTTCATACGACCAACATCAAATTCTAGGGATGGCCATGCATTTTGGGAACGCACGGAAAGGCCCGCAAATACTTCTTGCTCTGTCACCCGCACGTTTGGCGTGGTTTCAGCATTGCCGTCACCCATTTGCACGAGTGCTGCTGGCTCTTCTGAGCCTATGCCCAAAATACCGCGCGGACGGTGATATTTGAAAGAGCGGCCAACCATATGCTGACCATTGGCGATCATCGCAGAGGCAATTGTATCCCCTTCAAAACCCAATACAGGCTTACCATCAAAGGTAAAACGCAGCGGTTTTGTGCGGTCAATTAGACCGCCTTTATCGAGACGATAGGTACTCATTTCGCGTCTCCTTCGGAAAGCTCTGCCACAACTTTTACGGCATCATTGCCTGAACCCAATAGCTCACCAGCTGGCGTTGCAGGCTCAGCTGTATCAACCTTAGGTGGCTTCTCACCTATTTTATAAAACCCATAGATCTCATCGGTAATTGTGCTGCGAAGGCCATTAAACCATTTGCCGCAACCGGCTGCATGCATCCAACGTTCGGCGATAACGCCTTTTTCGTTGTGACGCAAAAACACGAAATCAGACCATTCAGCGTCGGTCATGTCATCACGCCATTCTGGTCGGTCAATATGAGCTTCACCACCATGAGTAAACTCTGATTGGTCACGTTCGCCGCAATAGGGGCACTTAATTATAAACATTGTTTCATCCCCTCTTAGTGAGCAACCGCTGCAGCGCCGTGTTCGGCGACCAGCTTACCTGTTGCAAAACGCTCCATTGTGAATGGGGCAGCGATATCGTTCGGCTCATCATTTGCGACGAGGTCGGCAAACACATGACCAGACCCCGGCGTGGCCTTCCAGCCGCCTGTGCCCCAGCCTGCATTAATGTAGAACCCCTTAACGGGTGTCTTCGTAATGAGTGGACTTGCATCAGGGCAAACATCCACAATACCGCCCCATTGGCGCACCATGCGAAGGCGCGACATCATCGGGAACAATTCCATGACGGCTGCCATCTGCTCTTCAATAATATTGAAGCCGCCGCGCTGGCTGTATGAGCAATAAGGATCAATACCAGCACCAATCACCATGCCGCCTTTGTCCGATTGTGACACATAAACGTGCACTTGGTTGGACATTAATACACATGGCATAATCGGTTTTACAGGCTCTGATACCAAAGCTTGCAGCGGATGGCTTTCAATTGGCAATTTCAAATCTGCCATCTTCGCCATAACGCTGGAATGACCAGCCACAACAGACGCAACTTTCGGCGTTTTGATATCGCCTTTGGTTGTGGAAAGACCAGTGATTTGACCGCCTTCAATCTTAAAGCCTGTCACTTCGCATTGTTGAACAATATCAACACCAAGCTGGTGAGCCGCACGGGCAAACGCCCAGACCACAGCATCATGGCGGTTTGAACCACCTGAGCGTTGGAGCGAGCCACCAACAATTGGATAGCGCACATCAGGGCTAATGTTCACAAGTGGGCAAAATTCTTTAACTTGCTTTGCATCAAGCCATTCAGCTTCAATGCCGTTCAAACGGTTCGCCTCAACACGGCGCTTAATCGTACGCGCTTCGCCTTCATCATGGGCAACGTTCAACACGCCACGGTGGCTCATCATAATGTTGTAGTTCAGCTCACGACCAAGTGTTTTCCACAGGTCTAGCGCATGGTCGTAAATCGCAGCACTTTCATCATAGAGATAGTTTGAGCGAATGATTGTGGTGTTACGGCCCGCATTACCGCCGCCAATCCAACCCTTTTCGATAACGGCGATATTGGTCATGCCGTGCTCTTTGGCCATGTAATAAGCCGTCGCTAATCCGTGACCACCGCCGCCGATTATCACAGCGTCATAGGAATCCTTAGGTGTTGTCGAAAGGCCCCACGCTGGCTCCCAATCTTTATGACCCTTAAGGCCTTGTTTTAAGAGGTTCATTACGGAGTAATTACGCATGTGCTCTCCATCCCGTCTCGGACTTTTAATTATTATTGGTGTAGCTGATAACACAAATTCTTGTAATGAACAGAGCTAATATATCAAGCTATCTTGCGACACGTTGGGCGATGGATTTGTCGTCTTCAAAACAAAACCCATTTCAAGGTGAATATTCTGTTTGAAACTTTAAAACTCTCTGCTAACAATTTTTAAGTTATCACTGCCGTGTGAGGGTTTAGACGCATGGAAGCCACTTCGCCATCAATGGCCACCCCCAAGCGAAAACACTATGTGTTTTTTCTAGCTCCTAACTTTTCCATGATCGCCTTTACCATGGCGCTGGAACCGTTGCGGCTAACCAATCGTTATTATGGCCGTGATGTTTATACTTGGCGTCTCATTTCAAATGACGGCGAAGCGGTTACTGCCAGTAACCATGTGCAATGTTCTGTTGATGGCTCCTTAGAAGAAGAACGCCGCCGCATTCACGTGGATGAACGCGCAGACATGATTGTCGTTTGCGCAGGCATGGGCATTGAAAACTACTCGAACAAAACGCTGAATGCATGGCTTCGCGCATCCCTTGGTCGCAAAACATCCATTGCAGGCCTTTGTACCGGCGCATGGATTATGGCGGATGCGGGCCTTTTGGACGATAAACGCTGTGCTATCCACTGGGAAAACCTGCCAGGCTTTGCCGAGCGCTTCCCAGAAGCGGATGTTTATGCTGACCTTTTTGAAGTTGATGGCGATATTTACACCTGCGCAGGTGGAACGGCTGCCCTCGACCTCATGCTTCACCTTATTGATGAAGATCACGATAGCAATGTGGTCAATCGCGTTTGCGAAATGTGTTTGACTGACCGTGTGCGCAATCCACGCGACCGCCAGCGCTTGCCGCTTCGTGCTCGTCTTGGCGTACAGAACTCCAAGCTTTTGACCATTATTGAAATGATGGAAACGAGCCTTTCAGAGCCTTTGTCGTTGGTGGATATTGCTGGCAGGGTTGGCCTGTCCCGTCGCCAAATTGAACGGTTGTTTCACAAAAACCTTGGACGGTCCCCTGCCCGCTATTACCTCGAGCTTCGCCTCGATCGTGCACGGCACCTCCTCTTGCAATCCAACATCCCAATTGTGGAAGTCGGCGTTGCCTGTGGTTTTGTTTCTGCGTCGCATTTTTCTAAATGCTACCGCGAACTTTACACCCGCTCTCCACAGCAAGAACGACAGCAGCGCGAAGTGCCTATTACTTAAGCCCAACCGTTATTGAGCGATCTTCCATTTCTCGCGTGTTTCTAAAACATTGAATTCAGCGCCGACGTTAATTGTGCCGCTTTCCCGTGGGATAAGGTTCAAACCGAACAAAACACCCTTAACACGCGGATCGCCAGAGCGCCTGATTTGGGTAAGCGCTCTAATCGGTTGATTGTCTGTCGCCCCTTCGCCGCTTTGTTGGTCTTGCGTTGTCACGACACAACGTGAACAGGGGATATCAGCATCGAAGATGACGCCATCGCATTCAACCACAGACCAGCTGTCTTCTTCCCATGCACTGGCACCATCAACCACCAAGTTACTGCGGAAGCGGTCCATGGGCACAGCCTCGCCAGCTGAACCCAAGATTTGATCATTCAAAGCAGCGAGCGACTTCTCATTGGTGACAAGCAGCGGATGGGCATCAGCGAAACTCACTTCATTATGGGTTACAACAATCTCTGCGCCTACTATACGCGGCGCTTCGTCATCCATAAAAACGAGCTTCACCTCGCGTTGCAGCGCCTCACTCAAGGCTGCATTGGTCGCATCCGCACAAACAGCTGCATAAACCACATCATCCCAAATTTTCACATTCGCCCGCGTTTCACCATCAGGAATTGCAGCTTTAATCACACCACCAGCCTCTGGCGAAATCTCCAAACCATTGGCGGTTTCAGCGACGGTGATTTTCGCAAGCCCTGACGTCTCGCGCTGCGTGATAAAATGGTTTTCATTATCAACCAACAACCAACGACGATCCCCCGCAGGGCCGCGTTCCTCGATCTTCATTTCATTATGGCTTAATCCGCGCATACCTTTGATGGGATAGCTATGAAGTTCGGTAATTTTCATGAGGTGGTTCCAGTTTATTGGGCGGATGTGCTTGTGTATCTAAGCCCAATTTGTCACGCTGTTGGGTGACGAGCAAGGACTTAGAAACTCAAACACAGACAAAGTGCGATGTTGAGCCTCTGGATACCGATCACCCTTGCCGCTGCGTTTTGTCAAAACCTACGCTCGGCACTGCAAAAGTCGCTTAAGGGCAGGCTTTCAACGGCAGGTGCGGCCTATGCGCGGTTCTTTTATGCTTGGCCCTTGGCGGTTTTATATGTGTGGGCGCTGTATCACTTTGGCGGTTATGAAGTGCCAAACGTCAACATAACGTTCTTGCTCTACTGCTTTGCAGGCGGCATCGCGCAGATATTGTTTACTGTCGTTTTGCTTTGGATGTTTTCGTTTCGAAGTTTTGCCGTTGGCACCACGTTCTCCAAACTAGATGTGATTTTGATTGCAATTTTTGGCGCGGTGCTGCTGGGCGACACCATTGGCCCCATCGCCATTGCGGCTATTGTCATTGGATCCGTTGGCACGCTGTTTTTGTCGTTTCAAGACACCAAGCTGACCATGAGCGGCATGGTGCGAGGGTTGACTGAAAAAGCCACGCTGGTCGGCCTATTGTCAGCATCACTGTTGGGTATTTCCATCGTGTTTTTTCGTGGCGCGACGCTATCTGTCGACACACCGCACTTCATCATGGCAGCCGCCTTTGCACTGGCGGTTAATTTGATATTCCAAACGCTTTTGATGGGCGGTTGGTTTTTGATTTTTGATAAGGTTGAACTTCAAAAAGTGGTGCGCGAATGGCGCTATGCAGCACCCGTGGGCGTTATCGGCATGGCGGGTTCCGTCTGTTGGTTCACCGCCTTCTCCCTTCAAAACGCAGCCTATGTCAGCGCACTTGGACGGGTAGAATTGGTCTTCACCTTCATCGCCAGTGTGTTCTTCTTTCGCGAGAAGGCCACATGGATGGAGGTCGTCGGAATTTTGCTAATTGTCTGCGCGATTATGTTGATTTTGTTGGAGTAGCGCTTACATGCCCAACTCAGTCAAACCGGGATAATCCTCAGGGCGCGGGCCTTGTGGCCAGATGAATTTGCGGTCCTTTTCATCAATCGGCACATCATTGATGCTCGCCTCACGCCGCATCATCAAACCGTTTTCATCAAAGCGCCATTGCTCATTGCCATAAGCACGGAACCAATTGCCTGCCTTGTTGTGATATTCATACTGGAAACGGCACGCAATCTGGTTGCTATGAAACGCCCAGACTTCTTTAATCAGGCGATATTCCAGCTCGTTGTCCCACTTATTAGCAAGAAACGCGACAATCTCATCGCGGCCTTGCACGAACTCAGATCGGTTACGCCACCAGCTATCTTGTGTATAAGCCAGTGAAACTTTCACTGGATCCTGATTGTTCCAAGCATCCTCAGCCTTACGCGCCTTTTGCGCTGCAGTTTCTGCGTTAAACGGAGGGAATGGAGGGCGTTGTTCGCTCATGGGAAACCTGTTTTGTCCTGTTCGATTTTGCCAAAGATAGCACTTGATGGCATTAAAACAGTATCGTCAATATGTCACAATGTTGTTAGTGGACGATAGTCCTTTGATTTCCCCGAAGTCTTTCTGTAGCGTTCCCAATAACACCCTATACCTAACTTAAAATTTGGACGGAAAATCATGTTATCAGGCGTTTGTATCGGCACCAATAATCTCGAAGCAGCCAGCGTTTTTTATGACAAAGTTATGGCCACCCTTGGCATGGAACGCACGGTGAATAAGCCGAACGAAATTGGCTATGCGGGCAGTAATGGCAAGACGACGTTCTTCGTTCTCACGCCGTATAATGAGAAAGCCGCAAATTTTGGCAATGGGACGCAGGTGATGTTTTATGCAGCCGATGAAGCAGGCGTGAAAGCATTTCACGCAATGGTTCTACAATGCGGCGGCACAGACGACGGCGCCCCTGGCCCTCGCAGTTACCACCCCGGTTACTATGGCGCTTATGCGCGGGATCTAGACGGCAACAAGCTGCATGTGGCGATTGATTTGGGGTAGGATGAAAAAGGCTCTTGTCTTCATATTTATTTGCGTCATCGGATGGAAATTATTTGTTTACCGCCATCATGTGAACCTTATTCCTGCCCCCCTTGGGGCATGGTGGATACAATACAGTGCGGAAAAATCCTTTGGTTTTGGCCCTAGCGGGAATGAAGCTGGGATAATCGTTTTTGCCATGCCAGAAAAAACGCGTGAAGAGATTGAGAACAACGGTATAAGCTGGTTGAAATCATTACCCTGTGCTGGGAGAAAGCGATGCTTTCCAAATTGGGAACCGACGCCAGTATCCACAGAGGTCACTTGGGCTGACAAAGACAGATGCTCTGAATTTCGAGCGGATATTCATCTCATCCTATTTAAAAACGGATGTCCAAGCGTCTCAGGTTTTTTGGGTCACGGGGGCAGCTCTCTTGATCTCGACGAGGAGATAGAACGCGAGATAAATGCAGCAATTTTTTCAAAAGGTGCATTTTATTCAATTAGTAGATCACGCTTACTCTTGATCATACCAGAGGATAATCGCATCGTTTTCGCCTATAATGGATAGTGTAAATCGTCCATTCCTTAGAACAGCGGCAACCACCCTCCTAATAATTCCGCCGTTTCTCCGCTCCATGATACAGCACGTCTGACCACACATCATTGACATGGTCACGCATCTCCACATCGCTGGTGTTCATGTTTCCTTGCGGTCTGTGTGTTCTGTCGAAATGATCGAAAGGGTCGGTGCCGCGTACGAGTTGAGCGTGGGTGCGGCCGAGTGTTTGCGCGACATGCGGTGGGATGTAGGATTGGATGGCGAAACCGATGCGGCGGTCGTTGCTTTGGTTTGGCTTGGAGCTATGGATTACCGTTTGGCTATGGAATGACACCTGCCCCGGTTGCAACGGCGTTAGAACAGCACTTGCTTCATCGACATTGGCAATTTCTTGCCCACGGGTGAGGATGTTTTCTTCGCCGAATGTGTCTTTGTGTTCCTGCATCTGCTTGTGGCTACCGGGCACCATCGCCATGCAGCCGGATACCTCAGTGGCAGGTGAAAGGGCGACCCACGCCGTAACGCCGACCAGCGGATCAAGTCCCATATAGCGGCCATCTTGGTGCCAGCTTACAAAACCCGGATCTTGCGCTTCTTTGATGAACAGCACCGTGCCGCAGTTTAATATATCAGGCCCAATCAAATCCTCCACCGCATCAACAAGCACCTTGTTATGGGTAATCTCATCAAGCACCATAATATTGTAATGGGCATTATTGCGGGCGGAACCTTCGAAGGCTTCTGGCCATTTCTTTTCGGCGTCTTCAAGCTCAAGGCGCAAACGGGTTGCTTCTTCTTGGCTGAAAATATCGACGGGTGAGAGAAACCCATCACGATGGAAAGAAGCCACTTGCTCGTCTGTTAGTTTCTTTCCCATGCCTATCCCCCTTTTGCTGAGCCAAGGGATTTAGGTTGCCTCTGATTCAAAAGTTTTGCCATAAAAAACTATTATCACAGAGCAATTTTTGCAAACTTTTCATCAAAAGTGTAACCACCATCCGTAAAAGTATTAGCATAAGTTCGAGCGCTAAAATAAATATTGGGCTACGCATTCTCGAAACACGCGTGGGGAGTAACAATGTCGATACAAAAAGTGGCAATCCTAACGGCTGGTGGCTTAGCGCCCTGCCTTTCCTCTTCCATCGGGCATTTGATACAGCGCTATACAGAGACCTCACCACAGACGGAAATCATCTGCTATTTTGATGGTTATAAAGGTCTGCTCTTGGGTGACAGCGTTACCGTTTCCTCTGACATTCGAGACAATGCGCATGTCCTTTTCCAGCATGGTGGCAGCCCTATTGGAAACAGCCGAGTGAAACTCACCAACATTGAAGACTGTGTAAAACGTGGCTTGGTTCAAGAGGGCGAAAATCCTCTTGAAGTAGCTGCCGAGCAACTCGTCAAAGATGGGGTGGAAGTGCTTCATACAATCGGAGGCGACGATACGAATATGGCGGCGGCCAGTCTTGCCGAATATTTGGCCGAAAATGACTATGCCCTTCACGTGGTTGGCCTGCCTAAAACCATTGATAATGATGTGGTGCCGATCAAGCAAAGCTTAGGTGCTTGGACTGCGGCTGAAGAAGGTGCAAAGTTTTTCGCGAATGTGGTGGCTGAACACGGCGCAAACCCGCGCATGTTGATCATTCACGAAGTGATGGGTCGTCATTGCGGTTGGCTAACGGCCTATACGGCCAAAGATTATCAAGATGATTTAAACACACTCAACTTCTTGCCTGAAATTGGATTGGCCAAACAGCGCAAAGCTGTCCACGCCGTCTTCGTTCCTGAAATGGAAATCGACATTATTGCCGAAGCCGCCCGCTTGAAAAAAGTGATGGATGAGCAGGGCAACGTCAACATCTTCATCTCTGAAGGGGCTGGCACTGAGGCCATTGTCAAAGAAATGGAAGCCGCAGGCGAAGATGTGCCTCGCGACGCGTTTGGTCATGTCAAATTAGATGTGGTCAATCCGGGTGCTTGGTTCGGCAAGCAATTTGCTGACATGCTTGGCGCAGAAAAAGTGCTCACCCAAAAATCAGGATATTACTCCCGCGCAGCAGCTTCAAATGAAACGGATCAAGCGCTGATCAAAGCTTGCTGCTACAAGGCGGTTGAATGCGCCATGGCGGGTGTCAGCGGTGTTATTGGTGAAGACGAAGAGCGCAATGACGAACTTCGCGCCATTGAATTTTCTCGCATCGCTGGCGGCAAAGCCTTCAACATAGATGAGAAATGGTTCGACGATTTGCTTGCCGATATTGGCCAGCAAAAGCGAAACAAAACAGTAAGCGCCCATTAAGAGCGCTTACTGTGTTTGGTTTAGTCAGCAGCGCGTAAGCGCTCATTCGTTGGATCAAACGGGCTTTCTTCAATCACTGTCACTTTATACATTTGGCCCAAGATTTTAATTTCCATCTCGGTGCCAATGTCAGCAAGTTCTGGTTTCACCATTGCAAGCGCCAATGACTTGCCCAAACGCCAGCCATAGCCGCCCGATGTAGCGCGACCACAAAGTTCACCATCCTTATAGATCGCTTCAGATCCACGCGCATCAGCGTCGGTAACACCATGCACTTCCATGGTAACAAAGCGCCATGAGCGGCCACGCTCTTCCCATGCCATCAGCGCGTCGCGCCCGATGAAGTCTTTTTCAGGCTTGATAAAGCGGTCAAGCGCACTCTCATACGCAGAATACTCAATAGATAATTCGCGCGGAATGAGGCGGTAGGATTTTTCAAGACGCATTGAATCCATCGCGCGAATACCGAACGGCTTAATGCCAAACTCTTCGCCCGCTTCCATCAATGTATCAAACAGCAAGTTCTGCTGGTTCATTGGGTGGTGGAATTCAAAGCCCAACTCGCCAACAAAGTTTACGCGGATTGCATGACAACCAGCACGCCCAACATTAATGCGCTGACCTGAAAGCCACGGGAACGCTTTGTGTGAAACATCAGCATGGGTGACCTTCGCCAGCACATCACGCGCACGGGGGCCAGCAAGCACCAGCACACCATTTTGCTCGGTGATGGATTGCAATTGCACAGAGCCATCCTTCGGCAAGAGCTTGCGCAATGTATCGTGGTCGTGCAGTTCAAAAGCACCTGCAGAAACCAGATAGAACTCGCCTGGGCTGCGCTCATAGACCGTAAACTCAGAGCGCACACCGCCGCGTGTTGTTAGCAAGTGGCAAAGAGCAACGCGGCCCTGCTTCTTTGGCAATGAGTTTGCAAGAATGCTCTCAAGCCATGCGCGGGCGCCCTTGCCCGTTACCAACATTTTGGCGAAGGCAGACATATCAAGCAGACCAACGTTATTGGTTACATGCTTCACTTCATTGCCAACATGCTCAAAATAGTTTGAGCGACGGAACGACCATTTTTCAACAATGCGTCCATCTTCAAGCGCTGGTGCATGGTTCTCATTGGTAAGCGTATCGTCTTGGTTCAGCTCTTCAGCTGTGAGTGCATAGTCTTTCGATGGCATAAACCAGTTTGGTCGTTCCCATTGGTTGGCAACGCCAAAGACCGCGCCCAGTTCTTTCATGCGGCCATAACATGGTGTCGTCTTCAATGGACGACCAGCAGCGCGTTCTTCATCAGGAAAATGCACGGTGAAGACATTGCGATAGGCTTCTTCGTTTTTCTCGCGCAGATAGCCTTCTGGAAGGTCTGGACCAAAGCGACGTGGGTCAACACCCATCATATCAATAGTTGGCTCGCCTTCTACAATCCACTCAGCCAATTGCCAGCCTGCGCCACCTGCTGCGGTAACACCAAATGAATGGCCTTCATTGAGCCAAAAGTTTTTCAAGTCCCATGCAGGGCCAATTGCTGGTGAGCCATCCGGCGTATAGCAAATCGCACCATTGTAAACTTTCTTAATGCCCACTTCGCCAAAGGCTGGCACACGAGCAATTGCAGATTCAATGTGTGGTTCTAAGCGTTCTAAGTCTTCTTGGAAAAGTTCATATTCGCTTTGGTCACTTGGGCTATCAACATAACAAACTGGAGCGCCTTTTTCATAAGGGCCAAGGATGAGACCACCCGCCTCTTCGCGCAAATACCAAGAGCCGTCGCTTTCACGAAGCACGCCCATTTCTGGCAAGCCTTGTTCTTTGCGGGCGACAATATCAGGGTGCGCCTCCGTTACGATATATTGGTGTTCAACAGGAATGACAGGAATTTTCAATCCAACCATTTCGCCTGTTTTACGCACAAAGTTCCCTGTACAAGAAACGACATGCTCACATAAATAGTCGCCTTGGTCTGTGCGCACGAGCCAACGCTCATCGTCTTGTTGCTCAATCGAGGTTACAGCACAGTTCCGCTTAATGGTCGCGCCCATATCACGAGCGCCTTTGGCCATTGCTTGGGTCAAATCGGCCGGCTGAATATAACCATCTTCAGGGTGCTGGATTGCACCAATCAGGCCATCCGTATCCGCCAGTGGCCACACTTCTTTCACTTGCTCAGGCGTCAAGAACTTCACATCAATGCCGATGGTTTCCGCGATGCCTGCATAATATTCATATTCATCCATGCGGTCTTTGGTTTGCGCAAGGCGAATGTTAGAGACCGCAGAAAGCCCCGCATTCATTCCTGTTTCAGCTTCTAGCTCGCTATAAAACTTGACTGAGTATTTATGGATCTGGCCAACCGAGTAACTCATATTGAAAAGCGGAAGCAAACCAGCTGCATGCCATGTTGAGCCAGAGGTGAGCTCTTTGCGCTCAATCAAAACGCTATCAGACCAGCCTTTTTTAGCGAGGTGATACAGTGTGCCAACGCCAACCACACCACCACCGACAACTACTGCTCTAACTTCTGTCACCATCGTTTAACATCCATATTCATATTGTTTATTTTCCAGAACCCTACAAAAAGCACATTCCACCCACGCGCTCAAATGCGACGCATTCAAGCCGTAGGTAAAAGTTGTATTTGAACAGTTCAATTCGTCTTTTGTTAAACCACATTCAAACAAATCTGAACATTCACCTTTGCATCAACGATTCCTTTGAACAATTTTCGCATAATGAATCCGAGCCGGACGCAAGATCTGGCCGGATTGGGCCTCCATTACTGGAGAACAGGGCATGTCGTATTTCAAACTCGACCGTGGGCAAACAGTCGACACTTCTTATGTGATTCAATCGCTCTTGATGGCTGGGTTTGTTGCGAGCGCAGCTTTTATTGGGTTTGCACGTGCATTCGTACCTTGGTTGGGTATCAATGTTTTCGATCCCATTTCCTCAACCTTTTCCAGCCTACACGGCTATAATTTAATCGCAGCTGAGATCGTGACGTTTCTCATCTTGGCAGCAATCCTCCCCCTAGCCTATGTCTTCATCTGGCGGCCAATCGCGGCGCAACTGCTTGAAACACGAAACTGGCTCATGCATTCAATTGGGTTTGGGATGACTTTTTCAGGCTTTGTGACGATGATGACAAAACTTTTTGTGAGTGATCCGTCAGTCAGTTTCGGCACCCTATCGCCACTAGCGGTCAGCATTGTTTTTGCTAGCTTATCCCTCGGCGGCATGATTAGGCTGTGCGAACTCAACCAGATTGAAATTTAAGCGACATCAACAGATTGATGAACATATTGTTCACCGATGTGAGGCTTTTACCCCCTTTAACACCGATATTCGATGCTTATGTAAACTTAAACAACGATTTTGGTGAACAATATGGCTTATTTCGAATTTGACGAGGGCCACCCCGTCGACCC
The DNA here is from genome assembly GCA_039964305.1 of Hyphomicrobiales bacterium. Classification (GTDB taxonomy): domain Bacteria; phylum Pseudomonadota; class Alphaproteobacteria; order Rhizobiales; family JACESI01; genus JACESI01. The sequence continues at coordinate 44,497 of JBDVXS010000100.1, read as the reverse complement.
CTATCACATCACGCGCACCCTCGGCATGGCGGGCATGCTTGCTCTTTCTACTTGGGATATTTGGGCAAGGCATTTAGCGCCTTTGGTTTTTGGTACAGAACTATCTGTCGCCGCCTTATTCCAAGAAGTGCTTGGCATTGAGAGCCGACTACAAGCCGAATTTATATATCTCGTAATTTCTCTTGCCGTGTTGTCGCCAGCCTATTTCTTTATATGGCGCCCTATCATGTCTTTTCTCTCGCCAACACGGCACTGGAGCATTGATGGCCTGTCATTTGGCATCGTGATATTCTCAATATTCCTTTTGTTGAATGCACTATTGGGCGCAACGCTCAGCATCCAACTAGCCTTACTCGGCTGGTTTCCCGGTGTGCTTGCAAGTTGGTTCATGACAAGTTTGTTCATCAGGCTTCGCGAGATGAACTGTAAGATCGTTTAGACAAAAGCTTTGTTTGGTTTAGCTGGGTAAAGTCCTATATTGAAAGAGAGAGGCAACCAACTGGCTAGTGCTTTATGGGACTATTGATTATCGTCGGCATTGTGCTGATCCTTGGCCTTATTTTCGGGCCACAATATTGGGTCAAGCACGTCATCAAGAAACACGCTGAACCGCGCCCAGACTTGCAGGGCACCGGTGGAGAACTTGCTGAGCACTTAATTGAGCATTACCAGCTTAATGGTGTCGGCGTCGAAATGACGGATAAAGGCGATCATTACGACCCTGAAAGCAGGACCGTTTGTTTGAGTGCAGATAATTACAGCGGTTCATCCATTAGTGCCGTCGCCATCGCAGCCCATGAAGTTGGCCATGCCATTCAACACGCAAGCGGCGAACGAATGCTTGCTCTGCGTCAATCGCTGGCGAAACTTCTGATTTGGACAGACCGTTTCGCCTTCATCTTCTTTTCAGTCGCGCCCTTGTTGGCACTGATTGCGCGCTCGCCCGCTGTCTTTTTGCTAATGAGTGTCTTGGGGATTGGTTTGATGGCCATGCGCGTGGTGGTGCAACTGGTCACCCTGCCCGTGGAATTTGACGCAAGCTTCAAAAAAGCCCTGCCTATTTTGGAACAAGGCGGCTACCTTAACACAGAAGATTTACCCGCCGCACGCTCAGTCTTGAAAGCGGCGGCCATGACCTATGTTGCAGCAGCCCTTATGAGTCTGCTTAATATACTTCGCTTTATGAGATTTGGACGCTAGACGAGGCAATGATGACGGACTTACCAAAAACCCTAAAAGGTGCGCAGACAGGCACGATGCCAATTGAAGACGTCTTCGCGATGGATGGCGTTAGCTTTTTTGAAGGCGTGATTGGTGGCAAATTTCCACCGCCGCCAATTATGGGATCCATGCCGATGGATTTTACCGCCGTTGAAAAAGGCAAGATCAGCGTTGTTGCCCGTCCCGATCCTCGGTTCTTCAACCCGATTGGCACAATCCATGGCGGTTATGCAGCAACAGTTCTTGATACAGCCCTTGGCTGCGTGGTGCATTCAACACTGGCTGCTGGCGAAGCTTACACCACGATGGAAATAAAAATCATCTACCACCGCGCGATCTTGCCAGAAACGGGCGATCTTACCTGCGAAGGTGTCTGCATATCCAGAGGCCGCAGAGCTGCCGCATCGGAGGCAAAGCTTTATGATGCAAACGGCAAGCTGGTTGCCAGTGGATCATCCACTTGCATGATTATGCCAGCGCCAACAAAGTCGTAAGCGAATAATCTCAACTAGATTGAAGGCGCCTCTGCGCCTGTAGCAACGCATGCTGCTTTCAAGGTGTTTGCCATCAACATGGCAATGGTCATCGGACCAACACCACCTGGAACGGGCGTGATGGCACCCGCCACAGGGAAAGCTTCATCATAAGCAACATCGCCCACAAGGCGGGATTTACCCTCACCGCGTTCTGGTGCGTCGATGCGGTTGATACCCACATCAATCACGGTTGCACCCGGCTTCACCCAATCGCCTTTGATCATTTCAGGACGGCCAACAGCTGCAACAAGAATATCCGCTTCGCGGCATACAGCGGGTAGGTCTTTCGTGCGACTATGAGCGACAGTCACCGTCGCATTGGCTTGCAACAAAAGGTTCGCCATTGGCTTGCCAACAATATTTGAACGACCAACCACAACAGCATGAAGGCCTGACAAATCATCACCACGGGCTTGGCGAAGCAGCACCATGGACCCTGCTGGCGTGCAAGGAACAAGCGCCTTGTCTGTCTCTCCCGTACCAAGCATGCCGACATTGATGAAATGGAAGCCATCAACGTCTTTGTGTTGAGCAATTGTCTGAATAACTTTGCCATCATCAATATGGTCTGGAACAGGAAGCTGCACCAAGATACCGTGAATGCTGTCATCGCCGTTTAACTGACTGACGAGTGCTAAGAGGTCTTCTTCTGACGTCTCTTCCGGCAGTTTGTGCGTAATGGATTTAAAGCCACATTCTTCAGCCCGAAGACCTTTATTGCGCACATAAACCTGACTGGCTGGATCTTCACCAACAATCACAACAGCAATGCCCGGTGTTACACCCGTCTTCGCAATCAAGTCTTGCGTACCAGCTTTCACCTTTTCAACAACCTCTGCGCCAACGGCTTTGCCATCAATGATCATCAAACTATTCCCCAATTCCCAGTCGTCCATCTAAATTCAACGCGAACGTCTCACGCCAATGGGTTCAACACAAGCCCATTTGCGACCAAAGCGAACAAAATAAGCCGCACTGAATGCGACCCAAAAAGCTATAGGGGAAGGTATTGAATAAGCACCAAGGTTTAAGCCGCAGCTTGGGCAGCATTTTGATGTTTTAAATCGAGCCAAATTGCTGCTGTCCATGAGAACTCATGGCCACCACAACCCATGCCAGTTGCAGGACAAAAATTCTCGCGAAAACCTGCGTTTTCAATCAAATCAATCGTATTCGATTTGACGCGATTTGCTTGAAGATTAAAGCCCTCGTCTGCAAGACCACGCGCAATGAGCCAGTTCACCACAGCCCAAACAGGGCCGCGCCAATAACGAATGGAATCGAACTCTTTATGATCTGGGTCAAAACTTGGCACGCCAAACTCCACCTTTTCCCACCAACGCGCCATATGGCCAAGAAGAGCATCTGTATGGTTAGGGTTAGAAACACCTGCATAAAACGGTAGCAGTGTGCCTGCATTCAACATATTGCTGCGCTTACCCGTGCGAAGATCAAGGGACGTATAACCGAACACTTCATCATTCCAGAGTTTCTCGACACCCTCTTCGCCTTTGCTAACCCAGCGCTCCAACTGAGCAACGGCATCATCCTCACCAAACATTTTTGCAAGAGCCAATAAATCGCGATCAGCGCGAAGCAATATGCAAGTCAAACCAACATCTGCCACCCAGAACGGGTTTTTGCGTGCAATCGTTTCCCTGTCCCAACCGCAATCACGACCAAAATGAACAAGGCGCACATAGCGATCATAATCATATTGCTGCGGGCGCATATCCTGATTGACGTGGATCACATCCTTGCGCACATAACTTTCAAGATCCGAAATATCGATGTTGCCAAGTGGCTCATCCCAATCAGGCAGATTATCTCGTCCCGTTTCCCAAGGGTGGGCGGTCGCAATCAAACCTGTTCCATCTGGGTCACGGTTCTCATGGTACCAACGGTGCCAATTTAATAACTTTTCAAACAGCGGCTTTGCGCGCTGTTGGCCAAGGCCTGTTGTGCTTTTTTGAACGATTTCACGCACAATGGTTGCAAGAACTGGCGGCTGTGAAATGCCTGATGTTGGCATCCAATGATGTTTCTCGGTGCCCCATTCAGAAGGCCCAGGAAAATAGGTCGGATCATCGCGGCGAAACACGATATGCGGCAGGAAACCGTTTTGCCATTGGCCTTGCAATAGATTTTCAATTTCCAACCATGCGCGATTTTCATCAAAAGAGGCAAAGCCAAGGGCGACGAAGGCAGAATCCCAGTTCCATTGAAATGGATAAAGTCCGGCGGTTGGAATAGTATATCCACCACGGTCATTCTCAGCCAAAATCTCGAGCGCACGCTCACCACGATCGGTACTCATTTAACATCCCCAGTTTTGGCAATTTTGGCTTTATGGTCCCGCCATCGCCACGCTGATTTCCGATATTACACCAACTTTCCTCAATTTATCTCATAAAAACATGGAAAAGGCGTTGCGTTTTATCGTGAACGATTCGTGAAAAACTTGACAATCATCACGCAAGACATCACGAAAAAGAGAACTATCAGCACAATGTGATTGAAGTTGAGGCGACACGGCGCTTTACGAAAGTTAAAAAGTGTGGGTGTGCGCGGTTTCCACACATTGAGATCTATAGATGGGTATTTTGAATGCGTACGAACAGCGGGCAATCAGTGAATCTAGTCGATTACAAAGCACCAGATTTTACAGTTCATGACATATATTTAGACATCCGTTTGGACCCTGAGCAGACGGTTGTCATTTCAACTATGACAATTGAACGGGTCGCGAATTCAGAGTCAGATAAGGATGCTCCCCTCGTGCTGTGTGGTGACGAGTTGGCATTAGACTTTGTTAGCATCAACAAGCATGACCTACCAATCAACGCTTACAACATGACGCCTAGCGAATTGGTTATTCCGAAAATTCCAGACGGTCCTTTCGAGCTTCAAATCACAACGCGTATCAATCCGACCACAAATACGAAGTTGATGGGGCTTTATCTAAGTTCTGGTATTTATTGCACACAGTGTGAGGCAGAAGGTTTTCGACGGATTACCTATTTCCTAGATCGCCCAGACGTGCTGACCAAATACACAACCCGCATTGAAGGCGCAGCGCGAGAAATTAAAGACCTGCTCGGCAATGGCAATATGGTCGAAAAAGGATCGATTCCAGGCACAGATCGTTGTTATGCCATTTGGCACGACCCACACCCAAAACCGTCATATCTGTTTGCCTTGGTTGCTGGTGATCTCGCGCATATCTCAGATACGTTTACGACCATGAGTGGCCGCGAGGTCGAGCTTCGAATTTATGTCGAGCGCGGCAAAGAGCATTTGTGCGATTGGGCCATGCTATCTTTGAAGCGCTGCATGAAATGGGACGAAGAAGTGTTTGGTCGCGAATATGACCTCGACATTTTCATGATTGTCGCTGTTAGCGATTTCAACATGGGGGCCATGGAAAACAAAGGCCTCAACATCTTCAACGACAAATACGTACTGGCTGACACCAAGACTGCGACGGATGCTGACTATGTCAACATTGAAGCCATCATCGCGCATGAGTATTTTCACAATTGGACTGGCAACCGGATCACCTGCCGTGACTGGTTCCAGCTTTGCTTGAAAGAAGGCCTTACTGTTTTCCGCGATCAAGAATTCACATCCGATATGCGCTCGCGGCCAGTAAAGCGGATCAACGATGTTCGGCAATTGCGTGCGCGCCAATTCCCAGAAGATGCAAGCCCGCTTGCACACCCCGTCCGTCCTGAAGTTTATCACGAGATAAACAACTTCTATACGGCAACCGTTTATGAAAAAGGCGCCGAACTGGTGCGCATGATCAAGACTATTTTGGGGGACGATAATTTCTCCAAAGGGCTCGACCTTTACTTTGATCGACACGATGGCGATGCTGCAACAATTGAAGATTTCATTGCAGCCCTCGAAGAAGGCGGGCAAGGCGATCTTTCACATTTCAAAACATGGTATCAACAAGCAGGCACACCAAATGTGCTGGTAGGCTATTCTTACAACGAAGCAAAAGGCACTGCGACCTTAGAGCTGACACAAACCACATCCCCAACACCGGGGCAGTCATCTAAGAAGCCGCTACACATTCCAATTCGCTTTGCGCTGGTTGGCCAAGATGGCACTGACCTCAGCTATAGTGATGTGCAAGGCGCAAACGTTACGGGCGATGTTTTACATTTGACGCAAGTCAGCCAAGAAGTTGTATTTTCCGGCTTGAAAGAGCGCCCTGTTCCGTCCTTGCTGAGAGGGTTTTCAGCCCCCGTCAAATTGGACATTGCGCTTTCAGTGAATGATCTCATTCATTTGGCCGCAAAGGACAGCGATCCGTTTAATCGCTGGCAAGCAATGCAAACACTTGCCGTTCGCATCCTGCTTGAAAAAGTCAATGCGCTCAAAACTGGCGCAGACGTCCAAGACAATTACGACCACTTCTTTGATGCCGTTGATGCATCCATTGCTGATGAGGCTCTTGAACCGTCTTTTAGAGCGCAGTTCTTAGCCTTCCCAACAGATGCCGATATTGCGCAACAACTCCGCGAAGATGTTGACCCTGCAATTATCCATCAAGCAACAGAATGGCTAAAACAAGAGCTGGTGAAGCGCTCAGGCGAGACCTTGATTTCGGTTTTTGAGAAAAACCAAGTTCGTGTGCCCTATGACCCAAGTGGCGAGCAAGTTGGACAACGCAACCTCAAAAACTCAGCACTTGCCATGCTTTGTAAATACGGACCCGATGGCCGCCGCTTCGCCAAACAACAATATGACGAAGCAGACAATCTCACAGATCGTTTCGCCGCTCTATCTGCTCTCGTGCTCAACAAACATGACACGGCAGCTGATGTCCTTAACGACTTTGACAGACGCTACCGCACCAACCCGCTTGTAATGGACAAATGGTTTGCTGCTCAGGCTATGGCCCCACAGGAAGAAGCACTCGCGACTGTAAAAGAGCTTATGCGCCACCCAAGTTTCTCAATTACCAATCCAAATCGTATCCGCGCTTTGATTGGTAGTTTTGCAAACGGCAATCAGGTGCAATTCAATCGCGCCGATGGTGCTGGCTATCAATTTGTGTCAAACCTCATTGTCGACTTAGATGATGTTAACCCACAAGTGGCAGCTCGGCTCTTAACCTGCTTTAGCAGTTGGACCATGCTTGAACCAAATCGCCGCGAACGGGCAGGACGGGCGCTAAAACGCATCTCAAATAGCGCTGGCTTGTCGACTGACGTGCGTGACATCGTGAACCGCACCCTCGGAAATTAAGCAATCCCCTTTGTTTCAAAAGGTTTTTCCTAATCCCTAACAAATAATTAAAATTTATTGATTCGGGACTCTAGACAAGTCGATTCGCGTCGATTCAAATAGGGGTGATTCGGCAGGGTGGCGCTGGATCTAAAAAAACAAAAATACGGGGATGATTATGACGCAAGGAGCTAGCGCTTATGCGGCTATACGGGGGATTCTAACCTTTTGGCAGCGAGACGAAAATTCTTCGTCGGCCAGCGGGCACGCGAGAATTATCGCTCATCCAACCTACCAAAAACTACTTGATGCAGAGCCGTGGTTCAGACGACTAATACCCGTTTTCATCATAACCTTCATCGTCCTTATAGGTCTGGCACGTGGCGCACAAATTTGGGAAAATCACAAAGAGACCCTTATACGCGCTGAAGAAAACCTCACGCTCATTACATCGCTTCTTGAAAAAGACCTCGCATCGGTTTCACCAGATACCCCAGCGCATCAACTTTCAAACAAACTCATCGCAGCGCTTGCAGACTACGCACCAAATGGCTCAACCAAAGATGGTCGCGTTTTGCTGATTACAGATCATATGGGCAAAGTAATCGCGCAAGAACCAAATTTTGGCCAACAAAATATCTACCTCTCAGACCTTTTAGAGCCAACCCAGCCACTCCTAACTTTTGGTGAGCGTGCGGGTGTGATGACTGTGACCATGCTGGAGACTGAAGGGAAGGCAATCGCAACCACCCGCCAGCTTGGTGGCAATATTGGCGCTTTGACTGTTTATCAGCCGAACGAAGCCATTTTAACACAATGGCGCGCGGACGTTAGTCTCAACGCCTCCATCTTCATTGGCACTGGCCTGCTTCTAACAGTCGTCCTTTACGCCTTCTTCAATCAGACAGCGCGGGCTGATGAGGCCGATCGAATTTATCACAAAACCTATGACCGATTTGATACGGCCCTCACTCATGGCAAATGCGGCATATGGGATTGGGACATTGCACGGGGGCGCGCCTTTTGGTCCCCCTCTATGTACGAAATTCTTGGCCTCCCTCCCAGACAAGCTTTGATCGGTTTTGGTGAAGTTTCAGAAATCATCCATAAAGATGACATTGACCTGCTTGAATTAGCAGAACGTGTTCTTGACGGTAAAACCGAACAGGTGGATCACACCTACCGTATGCGCCATGCAGATGGCCATTGGCTATGGGTTCGTGTTCAAGGCGAAGCGGTTGTCACCCATGCAGATGAACCTCCCCATCTTGTTGGCATTTGTATCGACGTTTCTGACCAAGTTCGTTTGGAACGCGACAATAAGACTGCCAACGGTCGGCTGCGCGATTCAATTGAAACGCTCTCAGAAGCTTTCGTATTATGGGACGCGAAAAATCGTCTCGTTGTTTGCAATGAGAAATACCGCGAGCTTAATCAGATCCGACCAGAACTTGCTATCCCTGGCGCCCCATATGCCGAAGTGATGAACAACGCCAACGGCCCTCAGCCTCTCATCATGGACGAAGACACCAACCAAACAGATGCCAAAAACCGTTCGTTTGAAACAGCTTTAAGCGATGGACGCTGGCTACAAATCAACGAACACCGCACAGATGACGGGTGCTACGTTACCATTGGTACAGACATCACTAAGATCAAACTCAACCAAGAAGAACTGCGCACCCGCGAACAGGAACTTGAAGCATCGGTGCGTGATCTTGAACACTCGCAAACAGAATTGCGCAAACTCGCGGCTCAATATTCACATCAAAAAGAAATCGCGCAAGATGCCAACCGTGAGAAAGCAGAGTTTCTCGCCAATATTTCCCATGAATGGCGCACGCCACTCAATGCCATCATCGGGTTTTCCGATATGATGAAACAAGGGGCTTTTGGGCCACTTGGAAGCGACAAATACGCTGAATACTGTGAAGACATCAACAAGAGTGGCACCTATATGCTGGCCTTCATCAATGATGTTTTGGACATGTCGCAAATTGAAGCTGGACGTTTCCAACTGGACAAAGAGAGCTTTGATGCGACCGACGTAATCAATAATTGTATCGACGGCAAAATGGCTGATGCAGAACTAAGCGGCGTTAGCATCAACAGTGAAATATCAAAAGACATTCGACTCAATGCGGACCGTCGTGTGGTGAAGCAAGTCATCCATAATCTTTTGACCAACGCGATCAAATTCAATCAAGCAGGTGGCTTCGTTACAGTCATTGCCAAAAAACAGAACGATACGTTGACCGTCAGTGTTTCAGACACAGGCATTGGTATTGCATCAGAGCAGCTGAAAGAAGTTTGCAAGCCGTTTAAGCAGGTGCAAAATCAATTCACAAAAAACCACACAGGCTCGGGTTTAGGCCTTGCTATCTGTAAGTCGGTTGTGGAGATGCACCAAGGTGAGATGACGATCAAGTCAGCGCTTGGCGAAGGCACAACGGTCACCATTGAGTTACCGCTTTCTGTAGAAGATGCCAAACTGCCTGAAGTAAAGCCGATGGAGATTTAGCAATGGCTCGTTGCTATTGTTCCAACAGCTTTTGATAAATGGCCCGCACGGCAAGCTGGCTTTCTTCCAAATGAGAAACCAGCCTTGCAAAGTCTGGCATATCGGCCTGATCAAACAGCCGCTCTTTTAGCTCATTGGGTGCCGTGTTCGGATCGAATTCATTCACAACGCAAAGACGCATGAGTTGAATGAGATCACTAAACAGATCGAAAGCTGCAAGCAGTATCTCTTTATCTTCAACGTTCAGCACTTCTGGGATATTGGAATTCACCAAGGCCTGCCGCGTATTGGGTGAGCGTGTGGACGCATTGTTACTTTCCGCCAGTTGAATAAATTGGGCGATAAATTCGATATCCACCAAGCCACCGCGTGCTTCTTTCAACCCGAAAACCGTTCGCGCTTCTTTGGCCTCATGTAACCGATCATTCATCTCCGCCACATCTTTTCGTAGCGTCGCCAAATCGCGCGTTTTGTTCACCACATCATCAATGGCACCATTGATACGCGCCCGCAATTCGTCGCTACCGCCAATCGCGCGTGCCCGTGTTAGCGCCAGGTGCTCCCATGTCCACGCCGCTTCATTTTGATACCTGACAAAACTATCGACTTCTGTTGCAAGCGGCCCTGCTTTACCTGAAGGCCGCAGACGCATGTCAACTTCATAAGCAACGCCCTCACCTGTCTGCGCTGACAGCGCAGCAATGAAACGTTGCGTTACTCGCGCAAAATATTGGCTCACGGCAAGAGGACGGCGCCCGTCCGATTCCCTGACATTCGGGTCAGCATCGTAGATCAAGATCAAATCAAGGTCTGAGGTCGGCGACATCTCGCGTCCGCCCAATTTACCCATGGCAAGAATGGTTACATCCGCACCACCAACAAGCCCATGATTTCGCGCCACCTCCTCCATCACCAGCGGCAAAAGGCCAACGGCGACAACATCGGCGAGATCAGAATAAAGCGTTTGAGATTCTTGCGGCGTGATGGTGCCTGACAAGAGCCGCGTGCCAATCAAGAAGCGCTGCTCTTGAACGAAAATTCGGACGCGATCAAGACAATCTTGATAGTCTATCGCATTGTTAAAACTCTGAGCCAATTGCTCTGTCAATTGCGACGATGTTGGGATGGTGCCAAAAAATGCAGGCTCTAACAACGCGTCAAAAATATGCGGGCGCCGCGCTATCGTCTGCGCAAGCCTCGGTGCACTGCCCATTAAAGATGCGAGCAGGTCAAGCAGGTGGTCATTGGCTTTAAGCAGCCCGAACAATTGCACGCCTGCGGGCAAGTTTTTCAAAAACTCATCAAAAGTAAAAACAGCACTATCTGGCGTTCCATTACGCGAAAGCGCCATCAATAATTTCGGCAGCATAACCGCCAAAGCTTCCCGCGCCTTCTCTGATCGCATGGCTTTATAATGCCCTGATTGCCATTGGCGAATGGTCGTTGAGACCTGCACACTGTTTTCAAACCCTAGCTCTTCAAGAGCTTGCAATGTGGCTGGGTCATCATTGTCTGCGGGAAAGGCAATGGTTGATAATGCGTCTTCATCGTCAGCCTCAAACAGATTGGCGTAGTGGGAAGAAACAGACTGAAAACAGGCGAGCAATGCAGCCTCAAACTCAGTCCGCGTTGCAAACCCCATTAAGCAGCCAATCGCTTCGAACGCGTCATCCTCTTTTGGTAAAGTATGCGTCTGCTCGTCGAAACGCATTTGTATACGGTGCTCAACATTGCGCAAGAAACGATAATGGTCTGAGAGCACTTCGGCTGTTTGCTCATCAATCCACCCTGCTTCTGCAAGCAATTGCAGACCTTCAAGTGTGCCTGTTACGCGCAACTGAGAATTTCTGCCACCAGCGATGAGCTGCTGTGTCTGCACAAAAAACTCAATTTCACGAATACCGCCGCGTCCAAGCTTCACATTATGACCCGCGAGCGCAATGGTCGCGTGTCCTTTATGAAGATGGGTTTGTCGCTTCATCGCATGGACATCGGCGATCATCGCAAAGTCCATATATTTACGCCACACAAACGGACTGAGGTCTTTTAAAAATGCTTCAGCTGCTTCAACATCACAAGATACAGGCCGTGCTTTGATAAAGGCGGCTCTCTCCCAGTTCAGTCCAATGCTCTCATAATAGTTGAGGGCCGCTTCCGTAGAAATCGCAACCGCTGTCGCCCCCGGATCAGGGCGCAAACGCAAGTCTGTACGAAACACATAGCCATGCTCGGTACGTTCTTGCAGAATTTTGACAATCCGTTTGGTGACGCGAACAAGGCTTGGTTGCAGTTCAAATCGATCTGATATCTGCACCTTGCTTGTTTCATAAAAAACGATGATGTCGATGTCGCTGGAATAATTAAGCTCAAAGGCCCCGTGTTTACCCATAGCCAGCACAATAAGGCCGCTGTCTTCTTCAGGCTTGGCATTGTTTGCAAGTTGGAGTTTTCCTCGCTGGGTTTCTTGAAACAAGGCGAAGCGAATAGCTACAAGCAAAGCTGCATCTGCAAATTCTGAGAGAACCCTTGTGACGCGCTCCATAGGCCAAACACCGCCAAGATCAAACAGAGCAAGACCCAATGCCATTTGCCGCTTCAACCCACGCAGGGCCTGCATCAATTCACTTTCAGAAATTGTTTGATGATCAAGCGCCGTCACGTCTTCGATGAGGGTTGTAATTTTTTCGTCTTCAGGAAAAGCTAATAGGTCAGCGGCGAAGTCAGCGTGCTCAAGCAAACAATCTCGAATGAATGGCGCAGCGCAAATGGTAGCAGATAGGAAGCTTAATCGTGTAGGGGCAGCCTTAATCGCAGCCGCGATTGCTTGCCCCTCGCCCTCTAGGCGACCAAAGAATTCCTCTACCCGCTCTTGCGCTAGCTCTTCATCATAAATTGGCAATGATTGGAAGGGACGACCAGAAGCAGAACTCAATGGGTAGCTCCTTTGCGGGTGATCGGCAGTTCAATTTGAGCAATCAACCCTGGATTATTATTGTCAAAATCAAGCGCCCCACCATGCAACTTGGCAACCACAGAAACGAGGCTCAAACCCAAGCCACTGCCAGACTTGCTTCTGCTTTCATCCAATCGGGTAAACCGCTTTTTCACGCGTTCAAAGTCCTTTGCATCAATGCCAGGCCCATCATCGGCAACCGTTATTATAGCCCTGCTAGGCTCAAAGGTAACAGCCGTTTCAATTTTGGCCCCTCTACCCGCATATTTGATCGCGTTGTCGACCAAGTTAGCAATCGCTTGACTTAACAGTTCACGGTTTACGGCTAACTCGCGGGTTTCACCAGATGAGTGATGAGTGAGCGTCAGCCCTTCATCTTCTGCAACTGGCTCATAAAGCTCCACCACATCCGCAACCATCGCATCAAGATTGATACTTTGATCGGTTCCAATCGATGACCCCGCCTCAACGCGCGCAATGCGTAACAGCGCATCGAAGATATTGATCAATTGATCTGATTCAACAATCGTTCCTTCTAGCGCTTCTTTCATATCCCCTTTGCCCGCTTTACTAGCAAGAACGGACTCCACACGGTTTCGCATGCGTGTGAGCGGCGTTTTTAAATCATGGGCAATGTTGTCGGAAACATCCTTGAGGCCATTCAGTAGCGCTTCAATGCGGTCCAACATATCATTGAGATTACCAGCTAGCCGATCAAACTCATCACCTGACCCATCAATCGCCAATCGCTCTGACAGGTTTCCAGCGACAATCGTCTGGCTGGTTGCAGACATCGTATCAATGCGCCGCAACACTCGTCGCCCCACGAGGAACCAGCTTAAGAACCCCAAAATCACAAGGGAGACCATCATAATCAAGATAAAGCCCGATATAATCTGCTTGAATTCTTCGCGCTCACCAACATCACGACCAATGATGAGATAAAAGCCGCTGGGCAGATTGAAAATACGAACCATCGCAACCGTATTCTCAATATCGCCATTCGAGCGCAGGCGATTATAGGGAAGAGGATGCAGGGCTTGACGGTCTAAGGAAAGAAAATCTGGCGGCAGGTTCGGTATGTTGCCAGCAAGCCCACGGCCTTGGAAGTTTGTCACCAGCAACGCAGGTGCGCCCGGCAACCGACTTCTTGAATCGAGATGATCGAGTAGGCCGCGAATACCATTTTGATCGTAGTGATCATTAAGACCCGCAAGTTCAGAACTAATCGTCTGGTTTAACTGCGTGCTCAACTGATTGTTCAGCGTGTAAGCAAGATAACCAACCATCGCGATTGTAAAGGCGATGAACACTGTCATGTAGATCAGCGTTAGTTTAACAGCCGTGGTTTTGAAGAACGCGCCGAACACCGCCCTATTTCCTCTTTGCCGACTTCAACACATAGCCAGCACCGCGCATGGTGTGGACCAAAGGTTCGTCAAAGCCTTTGTCTATTTTAGAACGCAGGCGGGAGATGTGGACGTCGATGACATTTGTCTGCGGATCAAAATGATAATCCCAAACGTTTTCCAAAAGCATCGTGCGGGTGACCACTTGGCCCGCATTCTTCATGAGAAATTCAAGCAGGCGAAACTCCCTCGGTTGAAGCACAATCTCGGTGCCTCCACGATGAACAGAGTGTGCGAGGCGGTCAAGCTCAAGGTCGGCTACTTTTAACGTCGTGTCTTGCTCATTAACGCCACCACGACGTTTCGCCAGAACTTCAATGCGGGCAAGCAATTCAATAAAAGCATAAGGCTTGGTGAGATAGTCATCCCCGCCTGCCCGCAAACCTTCTACACGGTCATCAACTTGGCCAAGAGCGGAAAGGATCAGAACGGGGGTTTGATTATCTTCCGCTCGCAAACTAGCAATTACGGACAAGCCATCACGCTTAGGCAACATGCGGTCCACGACCAAAACATCGTAGTCACTGCCACTTGCAAGGAAATAACCTTCCTCGCCGTCGCTTGCTTGCTCAACCACGTGACCTGCTTCATTGAGCGCCTTGGTCAAATAGCTTGCTGCTTCAGTATCGTCTTCAATGAGGAGGATGCGCATTTGGTAAAACCCCGAACAGTCGTCGAAGTTGAGATAATCGGCTGCCGATGCTTAATGCAAGGGCAGCCGATTTATTAGTTGTTGGTGTTAGCCTTTTTTCTTCAAAGGCAAAGCCACGAAACGGATGCCATTGGCACTTTCCACACGCAGAAGGACTGCTTTTTTGCCCTTCTCACGAGCGGCTGCAATAACGTCCTTTGCCGCTTTCGGCGTATCGACATCTTGGCTGTCAATTTGCGAAATCTTGTCGCCAACACGCAATGCTTTACCGACCAATACGCTAGTTGGAGAAATTTGTGTCACTTCCAAGCCATCGCCGCCTTCTGCCGTTTTAAGCTCAAGACCAAACTCTTCCATTGCTTCAGGCTCTGCTGGTTTTGCAGGCTCTGGTTTGACAGCTGCTTGTCTAATGCGCTCTGGCAAGGTGCCAAGCGTTACTTCGATGTCTTGCGATTCTCCAGCTCTGAATACTGTCAGCGCCACTTTTGTATCTGGGCGGAAGCCTGCAATACGGCGGGACAAGTCTTTCGTGTCTTCCACTTTCTCGCCATTAACCGCGATGATTGCATCGCCAGACTTCACGCCAGCTTTACCAGCAGGCGTTTCAGGCGTCGTCGATGCCACCAATGCCCCAGCCGTATCAGCTAGACCAATGCCATCGGCAAGATCGCGGGTGATATCTTGAATTTGAACACCAAGGAAACCACGCACCACTTTACCGTCGCTTCTTAGATCCGTGATGACTGACTTTGCAGTCTCAGCAGGGATTGCGAAAGCAATACCAACGTTACCACCTGAAGGGGAGAAGATTGCCGTGTTGATACCAATTACTTCACCATTCAAATTGAACGCAGGACCGCCCGAGTTACCTTTGTTGACGGCTGCATCGATTTGGATGAAGTCATTGTAACGGCTTGCACCAATGTCACGACCACGCGCTGAGATAATACCAGCCGTTACTGTGCCACCCAAACCAAACGGGTTACCAACTGCCACGACCCATTCACCAACACGGCTATCTGCATCAGCGAACTTCACATAGGTGAACTTCTTTTTCTCTTTAACTTGCAACAACGCCAAGTCAGTGCGGGCATCTTTACCGATCAATTCAGCTTCAAGCTCTGTGCCATCATTTGTCACAACAAAAAATTCGGCACCACCATCAACAACGTGATTGTTGGTTACAACCAATCCATCTTCTGTGATGAAGAAGCCTGACCCTTGGCCACTAAAGCGACGGCGAGGTGTTTCAGTGCCGTCTTTTTTCTTTTGGCCTTGTTGCTCACCACGTTCGCCACGCTCGCCGAACTCACGGAAGAAACGATTAAAAGGGTGATCTTTTGGCAGGTCACGGAAGCCTGGAATGATATCTAGCGGGTTGCCACCACTCTGGCTGAAATTACGTGTTTTCACATCTGACTTCACGCGCACGCTAACCACGGCCGGCGTCACTTTTTCCACCACATCAGCAAAACCGATGACTTGTTGGCCTTCCACACGAACAGGTTCAGCATAAGCAGCTGTCGAAGTGCTTAAAAGAGTGGGTGCAGCAACAAAACCGGCAAGGCCAAGGCTGGTTGCGCCCAGAATTGCAGCGCGGAAAGATTTACGAAAAGAAGTAGATGAAGATTTCATTTGGGGGCTCCATATTGATTGACGAGATTACAGAGCGCACTCGCGCCCTATAACCAGTTCGTTGTCAACAATATGGAATACCCAACCTTACAATTGCCTTTCGTGAACATTACGATTTTGTAATGTTCGTCACCACGGCAGCATTGTGTTCTAGTGTTTTGTGAACAGGACATTTATCAGCGATTTCAAGAAGTTTAGCCTCTGTTTCCGCATCAATCTCACCTTGCACGGTGATTTTGCGTTCGAACCGATCAACCTTACCACCGCGCTCAATCATGCTTTGTGAACATTCATGGCAATCTTTCGCATAGACCTTGCCGTGATTGACCTCAACAGAGATGCGCCCAAGATCAAGTTTTTTGAAATCAGCGTACATGCGAAGGGTCATTGTGGTGCAAGAACCAAGCGCTGCTGCTAGATAATCGTAAGGTCCTGGCCCCGTGTCCAGCCCGCCAACCTTAGTTGGTTCATCCGCTATTAGATGATGCTTACCTGCGCGGATAACATTTTGAAATTTGCCCTGCCCTGTTTCAGCAACCAATACACCACCTTCGTGATCAATATCCGCCGTTTCATCACCGCCAACAAAGCGCGATACCCAAGCTGCAATGACCGTTGCTGCATAAGAAGCATCTTGTGGACGAGTTAACAGGTGATCGGCATCATCCAACGACACAAAACTCTTTGGATGTTTAGCCGCTGCAAATATCGCCGCTGCATTTTCAATGCCCACTGTACTATCGATAGGTGAATGAAGAACCATCAGTGCTTTCTTCATCGTGGCGGCACGATCAGCAACACTGACTGCATGCAAATCGTCAATGAACTGCTTTTTGATGGTGAAGGGACGACCTGCAAGTTGAAGAGAGACTTCACCCTCTTGCTCAATCTTATCAAGGTTTGCACCAAAATTGTGAGCCACATGAGCAGCATCAGAAGGCGCGCCGATGGTTACGACTGCTTTGACCTCTGGAATTGAACCCGCAACAGATAAAACAGCGGCACCACCAAGCGAATGGCCAATCAAGATTGACGGCGCTTCATAAGTATCCCTCATGAAATCTACCGCGTGTTCTAAGTCTTGAATGTTGGAAGAAAAATTCGTGTTTGAAAATTCGCCTTCACTGGAACCAAGTCCGGTGAAATCAAACCGCAAGACAGCGATCCCTTTGCCAGACAGTTCGGCGGCCACTCGTTTGGCTGCGAAAATATCTTTCGAGCAAGTGAAGCAGTGGGCAAACAACGCGTAAGCGCGTATTGGGCCAGTCGGCAAATCGAGGCGGCCGGCGAGCTTGTTTTCAAAAGCTCCTTGAAAGGAGACGCGTTGGGGAGATGGCATGGAAGATAACCCTGTAATTGGAATATGACGTTTATGGTTTTAAGGTAACCATAAACGCCAGTAAACCAATCAGCGATATCTAAAACGTGAAATGACGTGAATTCGTCTTAGAAAAAATCTCTATGAGACCGCTTGCCAGCTACCATCTGGCTGGCGACAAGCAACACCGCGCAATTGCTCTGGTTGATTGTTCACATTGAGCGTATGGGTATAGTCACGGCATTCGCGACCATTAATGGCATAACTTGCACCACTAACCACTTGGCCCGCAGTCCCCGTATTTGGGTTTGTCCAAGAAATAGGCTGGCCTGCTTGCTGCTGCAAAGCAGTGGTTTGTGCTTGTTGTGCACTGCTAACATCACGCTGGTCTAGACGGCCGCCCAGAATGCTACCAGCCGCACCGCCTAAAATGGTACCGCCTGCGGTCGTAAGCACGCGACCTTTACCCGCACCGAATTTATTACCAACAAAGCCACCAAGGGCAGCTCCGCCAAGGGCACCGGCATTTTGGCCAGTTAACAAATTGCCGGTTTGGCAACCAGCGAGACAAAAAGATAAACAAGCAATAGAAGCGATGGTTTTGAACATGAGAATTCCCTCAGTTGAACGGTTGGTACTCGAAACAGATAGCTATGTATGCCAGCAGTTAGGTAGCCACATAAACGAGGGTTAATTATGACGCACTGTAACTAATGCCACCTTAATTGTTATCGTAAACAAAGACTTAAGGGATTTCAGGAATTGGGAAAGAAAGCACAGCAATCAAGCCCCCAAGCTCAGATCGGCCCATTGAGAACGCCCCATCGTAGGCATTTACCAGATCATGAACGATAGAAAGCCCAAGACCAGAGCCCGGTGTTTGTTCATCAAGTCGTTCGCCCCGCTTTCTGGCTTTTTCCTGTTCTTCTTCGGTTAATCCAGGACCATCATCTTCTATACATAAAACAAGAAAACTCTGTTCCTTATATGCTGTAACCACCACACGGGTTTCAGCCCATTTACACGCGTTGTCGATCAAATTACCAAGCGCATCTTCAAGGTCACGCCTCTCACCAGCAAACTTCAAGCCTGCTTCTACATCTTCAGTAATGGATAGGTTTTTGTCGCTGTAAATTTTATTCATGGCTCGAAGAAGGCCATCCAATATCGGCTTCACTGGATTGGCTGCACTTAGAACACCGCGCCGTGCGATAATTTGAGCACGGTCGAGATGGTAATTGACCTGACTTTGCATGGCGTCCGTTTGCTCGACCACCATTTCTGACAGCGGTGTTTTATAATCACGCGATTCATTGCGTAAAACACTGATTGGGGTTTTCAATGCATGCGCAAGATTGCCAACATGGGTGCGTGCCCGCGTAATGACCTTCTTATTAAAACCAATCAATGCATTAAGTTCGCTGACCAAGGGTTGAATTTCAGTTGGAAAACTCCCCTGCAAATCTTGCGAGCGCCCTTCACGAATATCATTCAAACCACGCGCAATTCTACGCAGTGGCCGAAGCCCCCATTTAACTTGGACTAACGTGGAGATAGCCAGAACAAGACCAAGAACGGCAAGGGTTAAAAATACACGTTGCCTGAACTGTGCGATATCTTGTTGAATGTCGCTGGCATTACCAGCAACAACAATAATCACAGGGTCATGTTGGTCCGTTGTGATGTTTCTCGCAACAAGGCGCAGCGTATTGTTGGCTGGTCCAATGGTATAAAACGAGACACTGCCGTCAGTGTTGAGTTCTAGTTCTTTGAAATCTATATCGGGGAGAGTTTCAGCGAAAAGCGACCTTGAGGCGATAACAACGTCGCCATCCATTTCCGCCACTTGCCAGTACCAACCAGAGAGCACCAAATCGAAATTAGGTTCCGTCAACCTTGGTGCTTCCATGCGCATGGGGTCTTCGGCTTCCGCTTGAGCTGCCACCAAAATTTTCAAATAAACATTGAGGCGTTGGTCAAACCCCCGTTCAACGCTTTGCTGATAAAGCGTCGAGAGAAGAAAGCCTGCAACCAGAAGCGCCATAATGCTCCAAAGAATAGACGACAGCAGCAGACGGAGCGCGAGTGAGTTAAGCGTCATCAGGCTCGCTCAGTCGATACCCCATACCTCGAACAGTCTCGATGATATTGACGCCCAACTTTTTGCGGAGACGGCCGACGAACACTTCAATCGTGTTTGAATCACGATCAAAATCTTGATCGTATAAGTGCTCTGTAAGTTCTGTGCGCGAAACGATGCGATCAGGGTGATGCATGAGGTATTTCAAAACGCGGAATTCGTGAGACGTTAATTTGATGACATCGTTGCCACTGGTAACACGACTTGTTTTCGCATCAAGTCGAACCGGCCCACATACAAATTCGTTCGAGGCATGACCACTTGCACGGCGGGTCAAAGCTCTGAGCCGCGCGAGAACTTCTTCCATATGAAATGGCTTCGCGACATAATCATCAGCGCCCGCATCAATGCCTTGCACTTTATCGCTCCAGCGATCACGCGCCGTTAGAACGAGAACTGGCATATTGCGATCATTGCGCCGCCATTCTTCAAGAACGCTAATGCCATCTTTATTTGGCAGGCCGATATCAAGGACTATAGCATCATAAGGTTCAGTATCGCCAAGGAAATGGCCTTCTTCACCATCGAAAGCCGTATCGACGGCATAGCCAGCATCCGTGAGCGCTTCACGCAATTGTCGGTTTAAATCTGTATCATCTTCAACGACTAAAATTCTCATAAGTCGAACTTACCTACCCTAAATCCCAAATAACTGTGCGTTAAAGGCGCTGACCATTTCGGGCATCAAACCGCACATTCACACGCTTACTACCACGTAACACAGTGACAACATAGACAAGCCTGCCACCACTTTTACAAAGACGCGCATTCACAAGTTCACCCCGCACTTGGGAGGCAATCGCACCAAACGGCCTTACGGCACCAGATGACACAGCTTTGCGTTGTTCAGCGGGGTTTAGGCACGATTGCGCATGAGACGACCCTGTGCTCTCAAAAACAAAGAGAGCAGCAAAGATCGCAAACACTGCGCAATGGACAATAATATTTTTCATAAATCCGATCATGCCAGAATACGGCTGAATAAAGTCTGAATGGAATTACGACTGCATCCCACTCACTTTTTACTGCCTAACGCGTCACAGAGCGAACGCCAAGCTGCATTGTGTTCACGAATTTGTAGGGTTGTTTCTAAGGTATCACTTTTCGACCAGCTGATTGGACGAAAAGCGTCACAGGAAATGTCAGTCGCGACGAAACCCGTCGTCTGGCAAGCTGTCACCATCATGCCCATCATCGAGAACATCAGCATGGCTTTTAGAGGCGCCTTTGCGGGCTTGCAAAGCCTTTTCAAGCCGCTCACGGTATTGTCTAAGCATAAGGATGGTTTCATAGTCTTGTCGATCTTTTTGAACCTTGAAACGGCTTTGAACAAGCAACTCTACGAGCTTCATCAAAGCCGATAAAACACCAAGTGCAGTGGCGATCATGAGATTGTTTTTTGAGCTGACAAGCGACCGTAAAGAGCAAGAAAACCGCCAACTGTACCAACAAGCTGAAGCGAAGCATTATCCGGCACGATTTTGAGTGTGAAATCCACAAATTAGTTTTTAAACGACCGCAAGCTGGCACCGCCAAATGTAAATAAGCCTCGCGGATTTTTAACCAGTCGGGCATTCGTTCGAACCAGCTTTCAAAAGCGACGCCAAACATCCCTCCACGCGTTGCAAGACGCCGACGCAAACCAAAGCATGCAAAAACGTCCCACGGCTAAGGGGGATAAAGGATCAAGTTTTCAAAGGAATGTCACACTTCTGCGACGATACGGTTTATAGCTGAACCATCGTACGCTGTCAAGGATTATTTTCCTATTTCTGAATCCACATCTTTATACGGATCCTCGTCAGGCCAAGAAACCAGATAGTTTTCGTAGTCCTCAACCTCAACATGTTCTTCGCTAATAGTCATGCCTCTAACTGCGATGCCCGCCATGTGAACCGTATCAGGATCACCAGAAACCAGAGGATGCCACCAGTATAAATCCTCGCCATCACGCACTAGACGATAGCCGCACGTTGCAGGTAACCAACTCAAATCTCTCACGTTTTTAGCTGTTAACTGAATACAATCAGGGACTAAAGTCGAACGATTTGGATAATCACCACATTTGCAAGTTTCATCATCAAGAAGTGAACAAGCAATGTTTGTCCAAGCAATTTCGCCCGTATCTTCATCTTCAAGTTTGTTCAAACAGCACCGACCACAACCGTCACAAAGGGATTCCCATTGCTCATTTGATAGTTTTTCTAAGGGGGTGGTCTTCCAAAAAGGTGCGTTTTCCATTAACTAAATCTCATATTTAATACGAAGGCGGCTGGCATATTTCAGCAATAACGCTTATTTAGAAATTGTTAAGACTTTATTTACTGGAAACAACCCTTTGAACGATCCGCTTTCCCATAACAGACGCAATAAGCTGACAAGCAGAATGCTCGAATTGGATAGTGCCATCGATGGTGGCCTATTTTCAAGTTTCGGTTGGATACGCGATTTATACGCGCGTTACTCCACATTCATGCGACGTTTCCGCGTTTTGGGTTGGCAGCGTATCCCAGTAGAACTTGCCAATGAAGCCCTCACATGGGGTGCGGTCGGCATGTTGCTGATGTTGGGGCTTGCTCAACCAGCAATTTTGGCAACCAACACAGATTGGCGCAAACAAGACGATTATTCCGTCACTTTTGTTGATCGATCAGGAAAAGTTGTTGGAAGGCGCGGGGTTTTCCAGAACAAACCAATTGATTTGGAACGGCTACCCGATCATGTGGTCAAAGCAACACTTGCGACTGAAGACCGGCGCTTCTTTTCTCATTTTGGTGTTGATATCTTCGGCATCGCTCGTGCTTTTGCCACGAACGTAAAGGCTGGCGGCGTTGTTGAGGGTGGTTCGACCATCACACAGCAGGTTGCGAAGAACATTTTCTTGAGCAACGAACGCACCCTTTCGCGAAAAGCTAAAGAAGCCTTCTTGGCATTATGGCTTGATGCGAATTTAACGAAACAAGAGATTTTGGAACTTTACTTCAACCGCGCTTATCTTGGCGGTGGTGCCTTTGGTATTCCAGCAGCGGCTGAATTTTATTTCGACAAAGATTATGCTGACCTAACCCTTGCAGAATCGGCAATGCTTGCTGGCCTTTTCAAAGCGCCAACCAACTTTGCCCCGCACATTAATTTGGCTTCGGCACGGGAACGCGCGAATGAAGTTTTGACCAACATGGTGCAGGCTGATTTCTTGACTGAGGGGCAAGTTCTAACCGCTCGACAAAACCCAGCGTCTGCCGTCAATCGCAAACGTGAAAACAGACCGGACTATTTCCTTGATTGGGCTTACCAAGATATCTTGAAGATGAACATTCAAGAAGACCGTGTCTTGACGGTGGTGACAGGATTGGATCAATCAATCCAAGAGCACGCTGAGCGGACTATTAATCGTTACTTGGTCGAAAACGGCAAAGCATACAACATTACCCAAGGCGCAACCGTTGTTATGACACCGGATGGCTTTGTGCGGGCAATGGTTGGTGGCCGTGATTATGGCCAAAGCCAATTTAACCGCGCGGTTGATGCACTGCGTTCTCCTGGTTCTACTTTCAAAGCCTTTGTTTATTCAGCGGCGATGGAAGCAGGCATGACCCCTTCAACGCGTATTGTAGATGGTCCTGTCTGGGTAAAAGGCTGGTCTCCTAAAAACTACACCCGCAGTTACTCTGGTAGCCAAACGCTCACCACAGCACTGGTAAAATCAATCAATACCATTCCGGTAAAAATTGGTTTGCAGTTGGGTGCAAAGAAGATTGTCGAAACAACACACAGCATGGGCGTCAACGCAAAATTGCGGGCAAACCCAAGCTTGCCAATTGGTACATCCGAAGTATCCGTTTTGGATATGACGACAGGCTACTCCGTTTTTGCTAATGGCGGTTACAAACCAAGAGCGAAGGCCGCCATCCGTATTTACAATTCAAAAGGTGATCTCATTAGAGACTTTGGCGGCAACCAACAAAAAGAGCGCGTTTTGAAAGCAAGCTCTGTTGCTTCAATGAACGAAATTTTGTCGCAAGTCCCTGAATGGGGAACTGGCCGCCGTGGTAAACTGGATGATCGTAAAACTGCGGGTAAAACCGGAACCACACAATCGTACCGCGATGCTTGGTTTATTGGCTATACTGGTAATTATGTTTCTGCTGTTTGGTACGGCAATGACAACTACACACCAACACGCCGCCTAACAGGTGGACGTCTTCCAGCGATGACATGGAAAGATATTATGACCTTCGCCCACCAAGGTGTCGACAAGCGCCCTATCCCTTATCTTGGTAGTGATGGACGCTCTGACATCAAACTTGTGGAACTTGATGCCCAAGGCAATGACGTGAAGATTAAATCGATTGATCAAATCAGAGCGCTATCAGCAAACTCCACCAAAGTTTTGAGAAACATCGGCCAATTGCTCGAAGAGAAACAGGATAAAGTGGTAAAAGGCTTTGTGCCTTTGAAGAAAGCCGAAGCTGACGGCATTAAGACTTTAGCAGGTCAACTATAGGCCTGAAATCGTGCGTCACGCCATTGTATTCATCCTCGTTAGTTTAGCAGCCGCCATCATAGGTGTCGGTTCTGCATGGTTTACCTTGCAAGGCGACCTAAAGTTTCAAAAAGTTAAAATTGGACAATGGGATATCTGGCCTAAAGCCGCCGACCCATCAGCAGACCCTTATACACAAGCCTATCTCGCCAGACTTGGTAAAATATGGATGAGCACGACTGAGGGTTTGGCGTTCTTCTCAAGCAAGGACAATAATGGCGAGACCTATGCCAGCAACTGCGAATACAGACTAACAGGCATCATTCCAAGAGGCCGCCTTTGGACGCTGAGCTATATCGAAACGGGCAAATTGAACAGCGGTATCAGCCCAGCCTATATCACGTCTGATGACGTCATCTGGAGCGAAAACGAACAGTTAGAAATCTATATTTCTAAAACGGCACAACCAGGAAACTGGCTACCTCTCACATCGAAAAGTGGCTTTACACTTACATTGCGGGTCTATGACACACCACTGACCAGCGGTGCCCTTGATGCAGCAATAAAAACCCCTCTTATCGAGAGGGTTAGCTGCATATGATGTATCTTATAAGAATGCTACTCTTGCTTGTTGTTCTCAGCGGCTTGGTTCACATATTTGCAATTTTGGCGACACCGTTTTTTGCTGGTCAAAAAATATGGCAAAACCTCGTAACTGAGAGTGAGCCAAGACAATTGATGCCATTAAAAACCAACGAAGATGCAATTAAACTACTCGGCCAAGCAGACCCTGCAATGGCGTATGCAATTTGCCGTTTTGACCTTAACAATGGCCCAGTCACGCTTACATCAGATGGACCAACTGATTTTTGGCAAGTAACGATCTACAACACTGAAAGCGCTGTGATCTATAGCCTGCATGATGGTGTCTCTCAAACCAAGCAACTTAATCTTGAAATTAGAAGCTTGAAGACCATTCAAAAAGCCCAAAGCACGCTTGACGACAACAACACCCCTGAAGCTGCCGGACGCCCTAAAGCTGGCATTCCAGTCCCCTTCACACGGCCTTTGACAGAAAGTGAACTGGCGGTTGCAAAAGCTGAAGCTGAGACTGGTGAGGAAGATACGTCGATTGTTAAAACCGTTCTGAAGACTGAACAGGCTTATGTGGTTTTCAAGATTTTCAGATCATCGCGCAGTTTTGCTTCCGCAGTGGAAGAGACGCTCATCACGGCGGAATGCAAATAACCTATTTGATGATACCTGCGTCATCACCCCATTTTTTCTTTTTGCCCTTACCCGCAACAGATGAAGCACCTTCTTTGCCACCCTTAGAAGAATCGTCCTCATTGGCCTCAAGAGAGATACGGGACGATAAAAGCTCAGGGTTATCAATAAATGGGAGGCCGCGCTCACCACCTCGTTCGATGAGGACTTTGTAGCGTTCAAGCTCTTCTTGAGCGAATTTCGCACGTGGCGATGGAAACTCCAAAAGCATACGTGGGATCGCAAATTCATAAGCTTTATAACGGAATTGAAGACTACGGAGCGCTAGATCCATGAGCTGTTCATTTTCAACAAGTCTTGCACGCGTGTTTTTGCGATAGATTGGCTCAAGACCATCCGTCTCTTCTAAGAATTTCAAGCGTTGAGAATCAATTACATAAACAACGCGAGCCTGATCGTAAAAAGGCGAAACAGCACCTTGGTCAGCCCTAATATCAGAGATTATCCGGTTCCAACGCGCTTCACTTGAATTGAAACGCTCAACACGGTGCCAGAACAAATAAGCACGATAATCCAACACTTTATCTATATTTGGGAAAATGCGCGTTCTACGCCCCTCTATAAGGCTACCTGATATCCAATCTTTGGTATGAACAGGCCGAACGATAGTCCAAACAACGTTTTCAAGCTTTAGCTCTTCGTCGGTTCTTGCAAAAAGTGAAACGGTTTCTTCGCGCCGATGAGCAAATAATTTGCCAACATTCGGCCCCAGTTGGTCATGGGCAAAATTGGGCGCTGCACGGCCAAAGTCACCCGTTGGTCTAGAGCAACCGGTCAAAAAAGCGCACGCAATCGCTGCCCAAAGCAAGCACAAGTTAGTCTTGTGATTGACCGAAAACACGCTCATTTCTTACTCTTTTCTATCCAATTACGCGGTCTAGTTTTGCCGTGCAAAAGGAGATGGCGACCGCGCCACAATAGACGTGTCTGTATATTCCACTTGAATACCGGTGAAGAGCAATATTTTGGCTCCCTTTGCAGGGATAGCAACATTCGTGACAGATTTATCTGCCTTTCGGCGTTGCCGATAGTCTTCAAGGCTTACTGGCTTATCCATTTCGGACCCCATAGGTTGGTGGCTCGATGCAGGAAAACTCAACACGCTGCTATACGAAGAATCACAAATCAGTCGTTCCAATTTGCGACACCCCATTAAGACATTAGTAAAGTTAACAGAGCGCTAACGAATTTCTGTCATTGTAGGATGTGAGAGTTCGTAGCGTTTTGGGTGTATCGTGCAGCAGCTTATAAAAAACGAGTTTGATACCTTGGTTCAGGCAGATAAAGAAAATAGACGTCAAGCAGTCTTGAACGCGGCCAGCGAGCTATTTGCGAGTAAGGAAACCCCCTCCTGGGAAGACGCCTTACATTTTGAGGAATTATGCTTGCGGTTGTTGCCGAAGTTAAACCTTCAAGCCAGAAGCGATATTGCGGAACGTTTAGCGCGTTGTTCTGCACTTCCAAAAACAATCGCCTTGACCATGGCTAAAGATGACATTGCTGTGGCTGCCCCACTATTGCACCACTATACAAGCTTTAACGATACTGACTTACTTACAATCTTGGCGCGCGGCAGCGAACTTCATGCTTTGGCGATCGCGGGGCGTGCGAACCTGTCAGATACTGTCATGCTAGTCATTTCTAAAAAGGCGCTACCAACTTTCAAGACGTCTGTCGATTACCCTGCGCTCAGCAGTGCGTCTTCTACTATTGAAGTTACGATAGTCGACAAAAGTTCTAAATTAGAACAAGTCGATAAGGAAGAAATTAGCTCCGATGTGCACGCTGAAATGACCGCTGTTCCTGAACGTTCAACGATTGAACGAGAGATAAGCAAGCCTACAAATCAAGACAACAAAGCGCGTCTTGATATGGATGTTGATGTGGAACACGCGACTAAGCGCCTTATTGCTGCGGCTCAATCAGATACTCGAATTAAGGTGCGGCGCAAAGCAACCAGCACACCTCTCTCTGGGCTTGATCGGTTCCTTTCCATGGAACACGCACATGTTTTAACCTATGTTCACACCGCTGTTGAAGACGCCTCTAAAGTCAAAGTCAATCCAGCATTGATCCTTAAGCAGGCTTATCGCAGAGCGGACAGGGCGCGTGATTTTACGGTACTGGCACGTGAGCAGAACACAGAGCAATTTGCAGCGCTTTTACTTAAAGAATGCAACCTTTCACAGGATGACGCCACGAGAGTAATTGAAGATGATCATGGATTTGCACTCGCTGTATGTCTCAAATCATTGGCTCTCCCAAAGCATGTCGCCAATGAAGCATTCTTGTTGCTGAATAAAAACCTTGGAACCAATAAAGAGCAGATATTTTTGCTGAATTGGTTTTATGGGCAAATCACCCCAACGGCAGCCCATAGCGTAATTGAGGATTGGCAACCAGCTGATACGAAACCAACATCTGTTGAGCATAAGCCAGTTCATTCTGGAAAATCTCGAACAGAAATGGCTGAAGCGTCTTCCACTCAAAGAAAAGCTGTAAAATTGGACGATACCGTGCAGCGCACTGTTGCGAGACGATAATCAGGCTTATGCCATCAACTCACAACCATTAGGCCATGCTCACCAGTGCGGCTTTCCCGTTCAACGACCCAAAGATCAGTATCAAAGCGCTGCTCTTTGCCCAGTTGGGTATCTAAGTCTTCCTGA
The DNA here is from genome assembly GCA_039964305.1 of Hyphomicrobiales bacterium. Classification (GTDB taxonomy): domain Bacteria; phylum Pseudomonadota; class Alphaproteobacteria; order Rhizobiales; family JACESI01; genus JACESI01. The sequence continues at coordinate 16,432 of JBDVXS010000100.1, read as the reverse complement.
GAGCCCTGTGAAATAAGCTTATAGAATACGCGTTCATTCACATCGTGACTTCCATCCAGCAACGATTGCGGTGCAGGACCGTAAAGGTCATTTGTTCCATCTAGCCGATTGATGAGAACGAAAACAGCTCCCCCATGGGAGACGCCCCGTTTTGAAAGGGCCGCAAAATCACCATCCGACTGACATTGGCGTATATAAGCACTTACCCAAAATTCTGAGCTTAAACGCATTACAATCAAAGCTCGGTCAATTTAGACAATTCATCCAAGAGTGCCGTCGTCATGATACCATCACCATTGAGACCGTGTTTCTTTTTGAAATTCAAAACCGCTTCGCGGGTAATTGGACCGACAACACCATCTGCTGTGACATTGTTATACCCAAGACTTGCGAGCGCTTCTTGAATTTGCTTGATCATGAGCGGGTCACTTATCACTTCGGATTTCGCCTTAATGATACTCGGCACTGACGATGCAATGCCTGCGGCCTTGTTTTGATCAGCAATTTTTTGGCGTGCTGCGATATGGTAGGCATCATCTGGCCGTGAAAGACGAATATGCTCCAGCAATTTCTTGCTTGGTTCATTTGTTACAGGTTCATTGTTTGCCCGCTGATAAAGACCAATGGCAGCGCGTGTTCTTGCACCAATCAAGCCATCAATATCTGAATCATAATAACCACGAGCAGTAAGGTGAGCCTGTATTTCACGCACCACTGGATCAGCTAATTCTTGATCACCAGCTTGTTCCAGAACAATTTCGCTTGATTGAGAAGGTGTAAGTTCAGCAGAAGCGACCTGCTGGGTGCCTGCGCCAAAAATTGGAGCTGGATGCTTACCTTCTTGTAAAAACAAGGTGTTGATGCTGGCAGCGCCAACCAATGCAAATACTGTTATGCTGACAGCAAGCTGACGTCGGTTTGAATAAGCAAACGCTAGCGCTTTTGTAGCGAGCAGCTGCGCGAATGTTTGACCTTCATCAAACATTTCACTTTCCGTTTCTGGAGCTTGTCTTTTTACGCGCGCACCAGGTTGTGGCTCGGCACCAATATCGGCAAGAAAGTCTTTGTTTTTATTCATGGTCTTTCCTTAGGCTATTTTGCAAGCCTTCGCTTGTATCAACGTTTCCAGATCAGACAGATCAGGTTGCTTTGATATTGGAGTGAAGACTTCAACAGTGTTCGAATCCGCTTCACAATCCAGCGGAATGAAGACTGTCACACACGTCCCCTCTCCCAGTTCACTTTCAAATTCAACTCGTCCTTTGTGGAGCTCAGTCAGCCCCTTCACGACAGATACACCAAGCCCAGTGCCCTCATAACGTCTGTCATGCGCACTATCAGCTTGAAAGAACGGCTGCCCAATCCGCTTAAGGTCGGCTTTACCCATGCCAATCCCGGTATCACGAACGAAGTAGGCAAGCTTGTCACCCTCAACACGAACACCGACGGTTACGGTGTCATTTTTGTCTGAGAACTTAAGGGCATTCGATATCAAATTGATCAAAATTTGACGGCAAGCACGTGAATCGGCCACGGCTTCAGGCAGATCATGAGGGATAGTCGGAACCAAATTAATCCCACGCATATCGGCCTGTTGGCTCATAATACCCGTACATGATTTAATAAGCCGATCGACATCGAAAGATTCTGGCACAATATCAAATGTACCGCTTTCAATCTTCGACATGTCCAAAATATCGGTCACGATCTGAAGCAAATGACTACCTGAATCATGGATAAGGTTCACATATTCTTCTTGCTTCTCGTTCTTCAGCTCGCCAAACAGCTCCTGCTGCAATATCTCTGAAAACCCAATGATTGCATTAAGAGGTGTGCGCAATTCATGGCTCATATTGGCCAAAAAGCGTGTTTTTGCGTCACTTAGCTGCTGTAGATCCAAGTGAGCTGCCTCAAGTGCATCTTGCTGAGAGCGTCGCTCACTAATGTCTCTCGTCGTTGCAACAATTCCAGTGACAACTTCATTGCTATCCCAGATTGGTCGGCAACGCATTTCCATCCAGCTAAATTCGCTATCGCTGTGAAAAGTCAAATTGCCTTCTTCATTACCGTTGCGAAGCACAGATGTACGAAGGCGAAATTCAGCTTTAAGGGGTAGTCCCCGAGCAACAACATCTGAAAACAGCTTAAGGTAGGCTGGACGATCGGCAATATGCACTCGATCAAAAAGCCCTTGGTTGCAAATTTCAAATGGCGCAACACCAAGCAATGTTTTTGCCGCTGGTGAAGCAAAGAGTATTTCACCTGAGGCCTCATGTTGCGTAATGAGATCAGTCGTGTTGTTTGCCAACAAACGATATCGCTCTTGATTGACGCTAAGGCGGTGCTGGCTTGCAGAATACGTTGATTGAACGCGGAAAGTCAGCGCTGCAACATAAAGAATAAGAGCAAGCGGACCGACGACGGTGCCAAATTCTGACGTACTGCTAATAACATCATATGTATTGAACCAATTGGCGTGTGTTCCATGGAACAAAAACGCCAAGGCAACAGACAACGGCACTAAAGAATAAGAAATCACCCATTTTCGTTTCGCAAGCGCTGCTTCGGCTGGAATAATGAGCAACCATACCAATGCAAAAGACTGAATACCGCCTGTGAAAGCACAAATGGTGGCAATTAAGCCCGCAAGCGTTGTCGCTGATACCAAAAAGGCCAGCTCCAGTGAGCGCGAACGGACAAGAACCAATGCGGCTGTAAGTGGACCAAGTAACCATACAAATGAAACAGCCATCTCATAAGTGAGTGTGCCACTCCACAATAGCCAAATTGGAAATGCGACAAGTGCGAAAACGCTAGAGGAAATCTGAGTTACTAAGAATTGGCGTTCTAACAAAGACCAATCCTGTTCACCGAACAAATCACCAGAAAATAGGTTTTCAGATACTCTAAAAAACACGCGACTATGACCCTGTTGCAGCCCCTTTTTGGGCTTTTCTTGTTTTAACAGCATCTCACGGGGTATTAAAAAAACCGCTAAAATGAGGATCAACTAGGGGCTCTAAAACACCTAAAAGCGGGATAAACAGCTTTTATTACCTGCTTTTGCTCAACATGGTTGCCAAGTTCTTAATAAAATTTCCGACCCTGAAATAGTCCAAAATCAAATTTTACTGAACAATTTCAATAGGTTATGTTTTTTGATCTAAATTAGCCCTCGAAATTCTGGGAAATTACAATTTTAATTAAATTTGTAGACAGTTTGCTTCAAAACTACCCACCAATCTCCATTTGATATTGAAACACTCTCGCTATGGTCGGATCAACGCTGTGGGAATGAAGCGAACGATGGGGAATTTAAGATGATCATGTTTTTTGTAAGAACCGTGTTTTGGGTTAGTTTAATCGTATTGATCTTGCCGATTGATAAAACCAAAACGGACGCTGCTGTTGCGCAGACCGTTTCGACAGCCGGTGCGATTGAGATCGCCAGTGGCGCGATTGCTGATCTTGCGAGTTTTTGTGGCCGTAATCCTGAAGTCTGTGAGAAAGGTCGTGATTTCGCGAACGCTTTCGGCGTGAAAGCTGTCCATGCTTCTGGCCTGCTTTACAAGTTCCTTGATGAGCAATTCGCTGAGAAAACAGCAGAAGCGGCCCTATCAAACCCAGAAAAACAAGCCTCTTAGAAACAGAAAGACTTGTTTCTAACCAATCCTGCTCTTCATTAGGTTGCGCTTCCTAACACTGCATGATAGCCGAGAGTGTGCATGCTAATATAATCTGGACACGCCTCTAATGGACTTGCAAACTATCTTAGACAATTTTGAATTTCTCGATGATTGGGAAGATAAATACCGCTATGTCATTGAATTAGGGCGCACCATGCCTGAATTCGCAGAAGAAAATCAGACGGCGGAAAACAAAGTCGAAGGATGCGTTAGTCAGGTTTGGCTTATTAAAACAGTTTCCGACGAGACCAACGACCCAACAATAAATTATCGCGGTGATAGCGATGCCCATATTGTAAAGGGACTGGTTGCCATCGTTTTAGCAGCACTATCGGGAAGAAAGGCAAGCGAGATCAAGGCATTTGATACCGATGCCCTCCTCAAACAAATTGGCCTCAATGAGCACTTAACCCCACAGCGCTCAAATGGTTTGAACTCCATGGTACAACGCATCAAGGCAGATGCAGAAGCGGCACTCACCGCTTAAGCCAGATTACGCCGAGCCGCGACGGGGTAATTGCGAAGACTATACTATCGCCCGATTAGTAAGACCGTAGTGCACAGCAAGTTGGTTGAGCGCTACCCCCAAGACCACCTTTGCTGAACGAACAGGCCACTGTCGTTCCCGCTCCACCAGCTCTAAGCCTTTTAGATAGCAACACACATCAAGCAACAAAGCACCAAGCTCTGGGCCGACTGAAGAAATAGCACACTCAATTCTTTTCTTTGCGGCAAGCGATCCCGTCATTGCAGTTGATACAGCATCATTATAACCACCCCCATCCACTTTGGGGCCTAATGTCATGCCAAGCTTCGGAGTAAATTTTGAGGCCTCAAAATCACGTCGCAAACTCTCCCCCGCTTCATACTGGAGTTTCGATAAAAGACGCACTCCTGATTTTCCTCGTCGATGATACAAGCGGGCGAGCGGACTTTCATTCTGGTTGATTGAAACTTTTTCACCGGCGTCAATTTCGCCAATAACTACATTTTGATGTTGCCGTTGATAGGCAACACCTTCATCGCATTGGGCGCGCTTTAAAAAACGCACACCTTCTTTTGTCAGGGAGTAATTATCAGTTTTGTTCTGCTTAATCAGCGCACGGGCGAGAAGCTTATCGAGGATTACCCGATCTTCACGGGACTTGTTTAAACCCTCACCTTTTGCCGTGCTACTTCTTGAACGAGCAGCTAAAGAGCGTAGAGCCTTTATCAAGTGTATATCAACATCGCTCATTACTCATCCCTCGCGACCATACAATAAGGATGGTGATGGAGGGCAATTTGCGACCATTCCTCGACGGCTCGCTCCAAACAGTTGATTAAAAAATCAACTTGTTCATCATCCCGTCTGTCTTCAATTAGTCGACAAGCATGACCGACAGTTGTTCTATCGCGTTGGAATACTTTACCAACTTCTCCCAAATTGAGCCCGAGGCGTACATGCGCGATATACATCGCAATTTGCCGAGCAAAAGCAATATCTGCTTGTTTTCTTGTTTTTGAATCTAAGTCATCCGACTTTATGCCAAATGCTTTTGCGGTCGAATATTTTATAAAATCGCACGTATAGCTACTTTTTAGGTAGAAGAGCCTGCACGGTCCGCAATCAACCGTTTTCAGATTATTTAGATCTTGCCGCATTTCATAATCCCCAAATTACTCATCAATTTTATTTTTTATTGACGATAGGGGATTAATTTAAATCTTATCACCGAATTTAGTTTTAAAAAAAGGCAATCAATCACTTATATTTCAGTATATTTTACTTATATTATATATTGTCTCTATTTATTGCGTGAATTTTTCTGACCGAGGCCCATTTTCATAGCAAGTTGTGAGCGTGCTGCGGCATAGTTTGGGGCCACCATTGGATAATCTGACGGAAGTCGCCATTTCGCACGATACTCATCAGGTGAAAGATTATATTTTGATCGTAAGTGACGCTTCAACGATTTAAACTTTTGACCATCTTCTAAACAAACCAAATAATCCGGCGTAATAGAACGCTTTATTGAAACAGCTGGTTTTTGAGGTTCTTGAACAGTTTTTTGTTGTGCGCCAGAAATAGATACGAGCGTTGCGTGTATCTGACCAATCAGTTTTGGCAGGTCATCGACGGGTATAGAGTTGTTCGCGACATAGGAACATATAATTTCTGACGTTAAGTCGACCATCATGTCGCCTTTTTGTTCGTCAACTAATGCGTCTTTATCACCCAGCATGCCCATAGTAGAACCTCATCAAACTTTTCTTATTACAATATTTTTTTAGCTAAACAAACAGTGAGATCCCACCCGTTCGTTTGAATTAAATATACATAGTATTTGGAATAAATCCACCTATGTATCAGTTTATTTTTTCAAAAATTTAAGTCTACCAAGTAAAGTATACAAGCAAATGCAAACCTAGTAGCACAGTCGTCCAAAACGCCATCACACCAGTCGACCAAGTTTCAGAAAATACACCGCTTGGTCCATGTAGTCTCAGGATAAAATTGACTGCAGATTTTGCGATTCCTTTACTGAAACTCACAATACTTCCCCACAATGTAGTCGTTACTGCATCAAATACCTTGGCAACGGCTTTACCAAAGCTTCTGTAAAACCAATCAAAATCAAGTGTTATTGTCAGAGTTCTCTTTAACATTGGCAGTAGCACAAAGAAGGCAAGCCCAGAGAAGAGTAAGAGTTGTAGCTGGAACACAATATGCGCGCCCGTGTATGGCACATAATCCACAGCATGCGGCAATAGGCTATAGAGTACATCGGGGAATATACCGATCAATATACACGCAGCTGACAGAAGCACCATTGACCATATCATGGTGCGTGGTGGCTCACTTGGCCTCATGCCTGAATCTTTTTGGAAGAAGACAAACCACGGGAATTTAATGCCTGCATGAAGAAACACGCCAGCAGAAGCCGCAGCGAGCAAATACCAAACAAAACCAAGGTGCGCGTCTGCTGCCCCTTGTGAGATGACAGACTTGGCCACAAACCCTGACGTAAACGGGAAAGCCGAAATCGCTAGCGCTCCGATCGTTCCACAAATCATCGTGATTGGCATGGTTCTGAACAAGCCACCCAAATCCGTACATTTGTGTTTGCCAGTTTGGTAAAGCACAGCACCAGCCGACATCAACAAAAGTGCCTTGTAGATAATATGAACAAAGGCATGAGCCGCCGCACCGTTCAGCGACATCTCACTACCGATGCCGATACCAACAATCATAAAGCCAACTTGGTTGATGATTGAGTAGGCTAAGATGCGGCGCATATCATTTTCTAAAATCGCATACACGATGCCGTAGAAGACCATATACAGGCCGATATAAATTAAAATCTCAGTGCCTGGGAACGTCCGCATCAAAACATAGACAGCTGTCTTCGTCGTAAAGGCTGACAAGAATACTGTTCCAGACCATGAAGCTTCTGGGTAGGCATCTGGAAGCCATGCAGAAAATGGCGGTGCACCTGCATTGATTAAGAAGCCACCGAGGATCAACCAACGTGACCAAGAGTTTGCTTCCATCACGTCAAAGGCAATGGAGCCTGTTGTCGCAACTTCTCCTGCAATGCCTGCCATAAGGAGAACGCCACCTAAGAAGTGCACAACCGCATAGCGTTGCCCTGCCGCTTTTGCCCCTGCCCCACCGGACCAGACCACTATTGTGGAGGCGATTGCCATGATTTCCCAGAAGATGAAGACGGTAATCAAGTCACCTGCAAAGACCACACTAATGGCCGACCCTGCATAAACGAAGGCTGCTGAAAGCTCGCGCGTTTTAGATTGACTGATGGCGTATAAACCACCGGCTGCTGCCATGAGCGAAAAGACTGTAGCAAACAAGCGTGATAATTCATCTGCCCGAACAAGCACCAGCTCGTAACCGAGATAGCTCGCCTTTACGACATTTCCATCTGGCAAAGACCAAACACTGACTAAGACCAACAGCGGGCCAAGCACCAAGGCAATGCTACGCCACGTATCTTTAAGCAGCGGAAGCAGCAAACCTATGAGAATGAGGATGAGACCAGGTGGAAGGAGTGTATCACTCATCATAATATGTATCCGGACGTTTCAGGATCAAGCCAACCAGCTTCGATCCTACCACTAGAACAACGCAGCTTATAAAGCCGTACCACGCGCCAAAACCAAAGGTTCCATCAAGGCCAAAATAGCTGTGATGATGAACAAGAAAATCGCCAAGCACCAAGAGTGCCAAAATGATAATGGACCAAATCCATATCAATCGGATTGTTCTTGGACGCACAAGCCAGTGGTCGCTATCTGGTTTTTGTTCACTCATATCAAAGCCCAACCATTTTGGATGCTAGGTCAAAGGCAACGCCTGGGAACAAGAACAACAAGATCGTTCCAATGGCGGTTGCGGAGATTGCGATTAAAATGCCAAGTGGCGCTTCGCCGTGGTCGCCTTCAACGTCCGGCTTCATTAAGAAGGCGCGGTACAAGATTGGAAGGAAATAGCCAGCGTTCAACATGGTGGACACCACAATCACGCCAACGGCAAACCATTGCCCCGTTGAAACGGCACCCGAAAGCATGAACCATTTGCCAAGGAAACCAGCCGTTGGCGGCAAGCCAATCATGGAAAGCGCACCGACAGCAAAGGCTGCCATGGTGATTGGCATCTTCCAGCCAATACCGTTTAACTGACTTACTTCTGTCTTGTGAGCCGCCGTGTAGATCGAACCCGCAGCAAAGAAGAGGGTAATCTTGGAGACGGCGTGCGCTGCAATATGCATGGCTGCACCAATCATGGAGATCGGCGCTAAGATGGCCGCAGCAAGCACCACGTAGGAGAGTTGACTGACGGTTGAGTATGCAAGCCGCTTTTTGATGTTGTCTTGGCGGATCGCAACAAGAGAGGCCGCAATGACGGTAAACCCTGCCGCATAAAGCAGCCAATCGCCCGCCCCTGTTTCCTTCAACAAATCAATGCCGAAGACATAGACAATGACTTTGACAACCGTAAACACGCCCGCCTTCACAACAGCCACAGCGTGGAGCAGGGCTGATACAGGTGTCGGTGCAACCATGGCAGCAGGTAGCCAGAAATGGAACGGCATGAGTGCTGCTTTACCTATGCCAAACATGAAGAGCAGCATGAGAACCAGAAGCACGCCAGATGATGCCTTGCCGTCTAAGATGCCACCAGCGGTGAAGTCCATTGTTCCAGCAAGGAAGCCAGTCCAGATGATTGCAGGCAGTAACAACAGCATTGATGTGCCAAGCAGGATCAAAAGGTAGAGGCGTCCACCCTTCTTAGCATCGTCATTGCCTTTATGTGTCACCAGCGGATATGTCGCGAGTGTCAAAACTTCGTAGAACAAGAACAGCGTGAAGAGGTTTGCAGAAAACGCAATACCCATGACACCGAAGATAGATACGGCAAAACAGATATAAAACTGCGTTTGGCGAGGCTCGTTATTGCCGCGCATATAGCCGATTGAATAGATCGAATTAATGATCCACAAAATCGAAGCAATCAGCGCAAACAACATGCCCAATGGTTCAACATTAAAGGCAATTTCGAGGCCCGGCAGAACTTGGAATGGCCCAACAGCTGGCACCTGCCCACCTTGGAAATAATCATAGACGTTGATTACTTCAAACAGCAGAACGATTGCTGTCACGATAGTAATGCCTTCGCGCATGTTTGGATAACGCGAGAAAACAAGGATACCGACCGCAGCCAATAAAGGCAGCAGAATGGTGAATAGTAAAAGGCTATCCATCGTCATCATTGGGCAGCCCCTCCCATACCTGTAAGAAAGACATCAGCTGCTTTTTCAGCTGTCTCTGCGGTGTATTCCGCATCAATACCGAAGTAGAAGCAGGCAACGACCAACAATACCATTGGAACCAACATCATAACGGGCGGTTCTTTTGACATCATAACTTTCATCGTCGGCTCTCTGAAATAAGCAACTTCAACAACCCGACCAATATAAACAACGGCCAAAAGTGACGAGGCCATAATGGCAAAAGCAAGCCAGCCATGCCCTGCTTCAAAGGAAGCGAGTGCCAAGTACCATTTGGAAACGAAGCCCACAGTGCCAGGAACACCAATAAGGCTGAGACCTGCAAGGACAAACAGCGCCATCGTAATCGGCATTTTGCGACCGATACCCGCCATATCATCAAGCTTCACCGAACCAAGTCGCAGCATAATCGCACCGGTACACATAAACAGCGCACCCTTCATAACAGCGTGGTTTAGCAGGTGAACCAAGCCGCCTGTCAGACCAAGCTTGGAACCGAATGAAACGCCCAACGTGATGTAACCAATCTGCGCGACTGATGAGAAGGCTAGCATCCGCTCAACGTTCTTTTGCGTGCACGCCACGAAGGACGCGGTGAACATGGCAAGCAGTGAAAGACCAACGATCACGGAGACCGAGGATGAGCTGCCAAAGTCAACAATCGGTGCGTAGATTGAATAGATGAAGCGAACCAGAAGATAGATTGCAACTTTGGTTGCCGTCGACGCCAAAAACACGGTCGCCATAGAAGGCGCGTAGGCATAGGCATTTGGCAGCCATTTATGAAGTGGGAAGAGCGCAATCTTGAGGCTCAAACCAACCGTGATGAAGGCAAGCGCTGCGAAAACAGGCCGCGTTTCTTCAACGTCTTTCAACCGCTCCGCCATGTCGGCGAAGTTCAGCGTGCCCGTCATGGCAAACAAGATACCAACGCCCAACACATAAAGTGTCGCGCCAATCGTACCCATGACAAGATATTGGTAAGCTGCAACCAAGGCACGGCGATCACGGCCCATTGCAATCATTGCGTAGGTTGAAAGTGACGAAACTTCGAGGAAGACGAAAGCATTGAATGCGTCGCCCGTAACCGCAATGCCGAGAAGCCCGCAAAGACACAACAAATACATGGTGTAGAACCACGGTCTGTTATGGTCGGCGATGTCTTCTTCTACCACGCGCTTTGCATAGAGCAGCGCGAAAGTCGCCATAACGGAAACGATCAGCAGAACAAACGCGTTTGCAACATCAACGCGATATTCAATACCGTAAGGAGGTTCCCAGCCACCAAGGGCATAGGAGATAACGCCTGCCTTATAAACTTCATGCAGGAGCAAGCCTGCAAGAATTGGCATGGCAAGGCTGATGACAAGAGAAATGAACCAAGCAAGATTACTGTTGCGTGTCATTGCGACAACGGCAGCACCAATCATTGGTACGGCGACAAGCAAAATTGGCAAATGTTCCATCACAGAAAAAGCCGCTGTTGCGTGGGATGCATCTGCACTCATGCGCCGCCTCCCATGCCCTGATCCGCGTCTTCTTCATCCGCAATACCGCCCTTGCCGAAGAGGTCGTCTTCTTCAATCGTGCCGTAAGCTTCATTAATGCGCACTACCAGCGCCAGCCCAAGGCCAAGCGTTGCAACACCCACCACGATGGCAGTTAGAATCAACACATGCGGCAGTGGGTTTGAATAAACTTCATAGCCTTCACCGATAATCGGCGGTGTGCCGCCAAGGATTTTACCGGGTGAAAGATAAAGCAAATAGACCGAGGTTTGGAACAAGCCAAGACCGATCAACTTCTTCACCATATTGCCTCGAGCAACCACGATATAAAGGCCACACGACATCAAGAAGATGGTGATGAAATAATTATAATTGGTGACGATATCTTCGATCATTTTTCCAGACGTCCCCGTCCTGCGAAGGCGTAAAAAATAGAGATGATGGTGCCAGCAACAGTTGTAAGCACACCGACCTCAATCCATAAAACACCGCGTTCTTGCCCGTGGTAATTATTCTTTGTTGGATCGTAATGGCCATCCAACACATCATAGCCGAGGAAGTTTTCGCCCAGCACCAAGGTGATGACACCCACACCGGCGTAGATCAAAACACCAGCAGGCATCATAATTTCAGCAAGACGTGGCGTAACGATCTTCTGGGTTGGGTAAAGGCCAAAAACCAATGCGTGGAACACAACAGCAGCACCAATAATCACGCCAGCCTGAAAGCCGCCGCCTGGGCTGAAGTCACCATGAAAATGCACGTAAAGCGCAAACATCAACATGAAGGGCAGCATCATCTTTGTGACAATGCGTAAAATGATATCTAGACGCATTCTAGCTATCCCCCTCTTCGTCTTCTTTTCGTCTGCGACGAAGCAGCATCAAAATGCCGACACCAGCTGTGAAAACAACCGTTACCTCGCCCAGCGTATCAAAACCACGATAGCTCGCCAAAACTGATGTCACCACATTTGGGATACCCGTTTCAGGCATAGAGCGATCAATAAACCCAATGCCCACATGCTGATTGATCGGTTGCTCTGCAATACCAAATGGCGGCAGATCAATCGTTCCGTAAATCAACATCAAACCAACAGCTACCGCTACAACAAGAGGCATAATGCTGGTCTTCTTCGGCAAAGCTTCATGGGTCTTTGTTAGGTAGAGAGTACCTAAGATTAAAACCGTCGACACACCCGCGCCAACAGATGCCTCAGTCATCGCCACATCAACCGCATCAAGCACCATCATAACGGATGCAATGAGGAATGAATAAATACCCGCTAGAACAACAACACCAAAAAGATTGCGCGTTCTCACAACACCGACGGTGATGCATGCAAGCAATGTGAGCAGGATCATATTGATAATGGATTCAGACATTATCGCTTCTCCCCAGTGTTGACTGTCTCATCTTCGACAATCACCGAAGCAGAAGCTTCCGCGTCGGATGCATCGATTGCAGTGGTTACTTTTTTGGTGAAGCCTAATGGTGGCAAATCATCGCCGTCGCGGGCGTCAATTTCAGGACCATCCAAAATTGGTTCAACACCATCCGCCATGGCGGCACGCGCAATTGCGTGCGAGGCAACAGGCGCCGTTAGAAACAGCAAAACAAACAAGCAAACGAGCTTAAACGTCACGAGAGTAAAGCCACCTTGGATCATTAAACCGCCCAAGATGAAGCCAACGCCCAACGTTTCAGAAACAGAGGTTGCGTGCATTCTGGTGAAGACATCAGGCATACGCACCAAACCGATGGCACCCACAACAAGGAAGAAAGACCCTGCGCCCAATAAAATCCAAGAGAGAAGATCAGCCAAAGCGGACATTACTTATGCACCCCGCTCACACCTTCACGGGTTTCTTCTTGCTCACGCGGCGGCGCTTCACCACCAAGCGCCCCATAGCGGAAGAACTTCAAGACAGCATAGGTGCCCGTAATATTCAAAAACGCATAAACCAAGCCGACATCCAGAAATTCAGGGCGACCATTCAAAAAGCCAAGGACAGCTAAGAATAATATCGCGAGCGTACCGACGAAGTTACCAGCCAAGACGCGGTCAAAAACATTAGGTCCAGCAAGGGCACGAAAGGTAGCAAGAGCAAGCGAGATCAATACCGCCGCCATAGTCACAACAAACATCATGACGCGCCTCCTTCACCCTCAAACCAATTGGTCTTCTTATCCATATCACTATTCACACAGCCTTCAGCACCTGCCCGCTCAATGCCGTGCACTTGAATCGTATTGCTCGCTGAGGAGATGCCAGTGGTGATTGTGCCCGGCGTCAGCGTGATCGAATTGCCGTGCGTTGCCAGCCCAATATCTGTTTTTTGAGTTGGCGTGAATGTAATCATTGTCGGCGAAATTGGCATCTTAGGGCTGAGAATAATGCGCGTCACATTCAAAGCAGATTTTACAATCTCCCAACCAAGCCAAGGCCAATAAACCAAGCCGCGCGGCACAAGCGCTAAAGGCAGCGCTTCAAAGTCAAGCAGTCGCGCACGATCAACCAACCAAGCGATAACCACGCAAGTCACAGCGCCCGTAATGACCAATCTGGGTATATGATAAATACCAGACAGAAGTAGCCATGTGGCAAAGAGGACTATTGCAAGAAGCAGAAACCGAATAGGGGATCGCGGCATAGCTGGGATTATGTCTCTAAATGGCGTTAAGTTTTAAACCAACCCGAATCATTTCGAGTTAGACCTACTCCTTCATAGAGGACGTTAGGTTTAAATCCACAAGACCAGACCGAAATTATCTTAAGAAATGCAATTTGCCCACAAATATCGACACAATCAATCGACCCCATTGATGCCACATGCCAAAAGCGTGACTTGCCGTCTGCGATTGGGTGACTATTTTTTGAGACAACAAGGAGTTCAAATACAATGGCAAAACCAAACCCAAATGTCGAAATAGTAAAATCTGATGCAGAGTGGAAAGCCCAGCTATCCCCTGAGCAATACCGTGTAACAAGAGAGCACGGAACAGAGCGCGCAGGCACTGGCCCGCATCAACACCAAGAAGCCGATGGCACGTTTGCTTGTGTTTGTTGTGGTAATCCGCTGTTTGAAACTAAAACCAAATTTGAATCAGGCACTGGATGGCCGAGTTTCTTTGCACCTATTGGCGAGGAAAATGTGGCTGAATATAAAGACCGCAGTTTTTTCATGGTGCGCACAGAAGTTAGATGTGCCAAATGTGACGCTCACCTTGGCCATGTATTTAATGATGGCCCTCAACCGACTGGCCAGCGTTATTGCATGAATGGCCATGCCCTCACCTTTGAAGCGGACGAATAAATTTCATGACTAATAAAATGCCGACGCCTCCCAAAGCGGATAAACGACCTGTCACTTTGAGCAATCATGGAATTGAACGCATAGATAATTATGCATGGCTTCGTGATGATAACTGGCAGGAAGTTATGCGCGACCCGTCTGTCTTAGACGCTGATATTCGTGCTTACCTTGAAGCTGAAAACGACTATACAGACGCCTATTTTGTCGACACGGCGACGCTGCAGGAAACACTGTTTGAAGAAATGAAAGCGCGGATTAAAGAAGATGATTCTTCTGTGCCTGCCAAAGATGGCGATTATGCTTATTCAATGCGCTATGTGACAGGCGGCCAGCAACCTCATTTTCTGCGGACTGCCCTTGATGGCTCGAATGAACAAGTGCTGCTTGATGGCGATGCTTTGGCAGAAGGTAAAGCCTATTTCCGTCTTGGCGGTCTTGGCCATTCTGATGACCACAAACTCGGCATTTGGTCGTTTGATGACAAAGGGTCTGAGTACTTCACGCTGCGTGTGCGCGATTTGGCAACTGGCGAAGACTTGGCTGACGAAATTACCGAGACCACTGGCGGCGGCGTTTGGGATAATGCCAGCACGTCTTTCTTCTATGTGAAGCAGGATGAGAACCATCGCCCATCGAAAGTGTTCAGACATGTGATTGGCGACGCACCGCAAAACGACCAACTCATCTATGAAGAAAAAGACCCTGGCTTTTTCGTTGGCGTCGGCAAAACATCTGCCAACCGCTTCATCACTATTGATTGCCATGACCACCAAACAGCAGAAGTCTATTTGATCGACGCAAACAACCCAGAAAGCGCACCGCGCTTGGTGGCAGAACGCGAAGTTGAAATTGAGTATTCCGTAGACGATTTAGATGATACGCGCCTTATCATCTCCACCAATGCAGATGATGCCGCAGATATGAAGCTGGTAACAGCGCCCGTATCAGACCCATCACGCAGCAATTGGGAAGATTATGTGGCCTATCAGCCGGGCCGTCTTATCAAGTCGATGGGCACGTATAAAAACCACCTTGTGTGGCTGGAAGTCAGAAACGCCCTACCCCGTATTGTTATTCAACGCTTATCAGATGGTGAGGAGCACTCAATTTCCTTTGATGAGGAGGCTTATTCGTTGGGTCTTTCTGGTGGCTATGAATATGACACAACGTCTATTCGCGTTTCCTATTCATCCATGACAACACCGGGCCAAACCTTTGACTACGATATGGAAACCCGCGAGCGCGTTCTTCGTAAAGAGCAGGAAATTCCATCAGGGCATGATGCTGGCGACTATGTAACCCGCCGCCTTCAAGCCAAGAGCCATGATGGTGTGGATGTGCCTATTTCAATCCTTCATCGCAAAGACACGCCACTTGATGGCTCAGCGCCCTTGTTGCTTTATGGGTATGGCTCTTACGGCATGTCTATGCCTGCCTCATTTTCCACCACGCGTTTGTCTTTGGTAGACCGTGGCTTTGTTTATGCCATCGCTCATATTCGGGGCGGCATGGAAAAGGGTGATGCTTGGTATAAAGCTGGCAAGCGCGAGCACAAGGAAAACACCTTTAAGGACTTCATCTCAGCAGGACATCATCTTGCCAAGGAAGGCTATACCTCTAAGGGTAAAATTATCTCCCATGGTGGCTCTGCTGGTGGCATGTTGATGGGGGCCATTGTTAATATGGAGCCATCTTTGTTTGGCGGGTGCATCGCGGCGGTTCCGTTTGTTGATGTGCTCACAACAATGCTTGATGACACGCTCCCGCTCACCCCGCCTGAATGGCCAGAATGGGGCAACCCCATTGCAAGCGCTGAGGATTACAAAACCATCGCTGCCTACTCGCCCGTTGATAATGTGAGCACGCAGGAATATCCGCCAATCTTCGCCCTTGCAGGTCTGACCGACCCACGCGTCACCTACTGGGAGCCAGCTAAATGGGTGGCTAAATTGCGTGAGCATAAAAGCGACGACAATATCTTGATGCTCAAGACCAATATGGATTCAGGCCATTCTGGCGCATCGGGCCGTTTCGATAGTTTGAAAGAAACCGCACAAGAATATGCCTTCGCTTTGAAGGTGATGGGTAAAGCCTAACAACATTAAAAAAGCCCGCTCTACAGAGCGGGCTTT
>JBDVXS010000099.1:0-16297 GCA_039964305.1 Hyphomicrobiales bacterium | reverse complement strand
GGTGTGCCGATGATGCGGGCCGTGATGGACCTGATTGAGACGGAAGAGCTGAAGCCCAAGCAGCGCAAAACCTTGCGCGAATTGATGGAAACATTTTCCCGCTGGAACCAACAGCTTGAAACCCTGCCCCATACCGAGCTTGCCGAAATCATTTTGGATGAAAGCGGCTATACCGAAATGCTGCAAAACGACCGTTCCGCCGAAGCGCCGGGCCGCCTTGAAAACTTGAAAGAGCTTATCCGCTCTATGGAAGATTTCGAAACCATGGACGGCTTCTTAGAGCACATCTCCTTGGTGATGGACCGCGACAATAAAGAAGCGCTTGATGCTGTCTCGATTATGACGCTGCACTCCGCCAAGGGCTTGGAGTTCGACACCGTGTTCTTGCCTGGCTGGGAAGAAGGCCTCTTCCCCCATCAACGCGCACTTGATGAAAGTGGCCGCGCGGGCTTAGAAGAAGAACGCCGCCTTGCTTATGTGGGTGTGACGCGGGCGAAAAAGCGGGCGAAAATCTGGTTCACCTCCAACCGCCGCATTCATGGCCTTTGGCAATCCTCAATCCCGTCGCGTTTCTTGGATGAGCTACCAGAAGCTCACGTAGAGATTGTCGAAAGCGGCCAATCTTATGGCGGCTATGGCGCGGGCTCTTCTGGCGGGCAATACGGCAACTCCCGCTTCGACCTGCGCGACCCCTTCCAAAACACCTACGCCACCCCCGGCTGGCAACGCGCCCAACGCAACAAAAAAGCCGACTTTGAAGAAACTGGCGGCTACCGAGGCCAAAAGAAAAAAGGCGGCCCTAAATTCATCGACGGCGAACTGGTCGCTAAAACGGTGACGGAGAAGAAGTCAGACTACACAATGGGCGAACGCGTCTTCCACATCAAATTCGGCTACGGCACCGTGGCAAGCATCGACGGCAACAAGCTGACGATTGACTTTGAAAAGGCGGGGCAGAAACGGGTGCTGGACAGCTTTGTGGAGCGGCATTGATGGGGGAGAATACATCCGCACACTATAGTGGCAACCAAGCAAATCCAGGTAAAATTTTCAGCCTGACCTTCGTAATTTTGAACACACGACTGACGCCGAATTGGGCAGCCCGATCATAGGCGACCAACCCTTTTTCCACTCTTTCCGTTTGATCGGTGAAGCTTTGGAATTTCAATGATTTCCCGACCCTGAAATATGAAAACCACACCCAAGGGCGTTGGCATAGGTTTCTCATAAATGGCCACGTAAAAACTTCGAAGGCTTCATCCAACTTACCGGAGACCACGCGTTCTTGTTCCCACAGAAAATGCCGGTGGTAGAGGTCACGCAAAACCAAATTATCATTTTCTTTCGCTTCCATCGCCTTGGCATAGTCATGGGCAAGCTCTTCTGGGATACCAACCTTGATCGCGAATGCGGCACCAAGTTCTTTGATCGTGTAAACAAGCACATAGGTTTCAACCATCACGAGCTTGTTGATGTCTTTCAAAGCCGCCGCATATTGTGCAAATTGTTTGTATCGCGCCCAAGGTGAGAGACTGCAAGTGAGATCCGTCATGGCAAAAAACATGGCGGCAAGATGGGCGCAGACAAGATACCAAGACGCCCACAACGCACCGTGGGATGCAACTAAAGAAAATCGGCAAACACCTTGTGATGTTTCATAAATCTGGAGATACCCTCCTGCACGAATGCGTAGACTCGCCAGCGGCCCAGAGGCGTTTTCAGCCTCTGCTCTAATTTCTTGATATCTTATCTGTGATTGATTTTCGTCATTTTTTTGACCTAAGGCAATCATTGAATAATTCATTCAATTTTTTAAAAACTACTATAAAATAGCAATATTAACTGTAGAAAATCCTAATTTTTAGGGCATCATGACCACCCACAATCCACCTGCCATTGCGACGCTGTTGAACTGGCGCTCAACCCTCCAAACGGCCCAGTCGTGCTGCGGCGGTGTGATTGTTCTAGGGGTTCGCATCGTGGCACTATCGCAGCAACTGTGCCGCTTGAAAATCTTACCATCGTCAAGGGCGCCGATAATCTTAATCGCTGTAAATCTCTCGCAAACACGGCAAAGCCGTACATCATTCCAAACGCCACATCAAAAATTTATAAAAGCATTCTCAACATGTTTTCGAGATTAATCAATAATGATATAGTTAAAATTTAGAAATGAAAGCATTTAAGATTTGAATATAGAAAAAATCGTGATTTTTACTAAAATTCTATTATTTACTCACCATTAATCCCGTAGCTAAGTATTGTATATTTTACCTTTTTATTAACCCGATCACCTTTATTATTAGTCCTGTTGCAATTGTGCATTGTGCATTTCTTCCTATCCAACCTTTTAGAACATAATCTTTAGCAAGGTTGGAAGCGCGCTGGTGGTGCTGAGGAAATGTGGAAAATTAGAGGGCTGGCATGGAAAAACATCTTTCGAAATTTAGTCTTGGAGCGAAAATCTATTTTATCATAAGCCTGTGCCTAGCAGCCTTGTGTGGAATCGCTCTTTTCTCATTCATTCAGGTTAAGTCAATCGGTGTCGAGCTTACTGCAATCGCAGAAGAAGACATTCCGTTTACTGCTAACTTGGGCAAAGCAACAACTCATCAGCTTGAACAAACCATTCAACTGGAGCGGATGCTAAAATACAAAGCCGAAGCGCAACTGTTTGAAGTGGCACCCGTTCATTTTGAGAAGGCTAAAGACAGCTTCTTCAAGCACGGGAAAGAAGTAAAGAAAGAGCTCATTGCTTCTGAAAAGCTTGCAGAAGCCATTATTTCACATGCCAACAGCCCAGAAATGACCGAGAAATTTGGCAACCTTTTGACACTTCTAAAACAAATCGAGCATGAGCATGATGAGTTTGAAGTTCATGTCCGCGATTTGATCAAGTCACTCAATTCAAACAACCTAGAAGAAGCGCTTAAAACTGGCGAGAAAATTGATGCTGAAGCCGAGCACCTTGATCATGAGATTCAAAAAGCGCTCAACGAAGTAACAACCTTCACATCAAAGGCAACCATAAGGGCTGCAGAACATGAACAGCAAACTGAATTTTGGCTCATTACGGTGTCATTGCTGCTGCTCATCACGATGATACCGCTCTCCATTTTTATGGTGCAGTTTTCTATATTGAAGCCCCTAAAGTACACGCTAAGCACAATCGGCCTGCTGTCTTCTGGAAAAACGGACGATGAAGTGGCTATCCATTCCAAGGACGAGATTGGTGATATTCTGAAGGGCTTGGAAGGTTTTCGCCTGAAGCTGATAGACAACAAGCGCCTTGAAGAAGAGGCCGGTGAATCTCAACAAGAAGCGATGGTGCGCGCTGACAAAATTGAAAGTCTGAACATAGCTTTTGATCAAAGCGTCAACGGCATATTGACTGCTGTTGCCGGCGCTGCCGTTCAACTAAATGGCACGGCACAAACCATGACAAGCGCTTCTCAACAAACACAAGATCAAAGCAAGCAAATTCTACACATGACGGAGTCGGCTTCTAGCAATGCTCAATCTGTAAGTTCCGCGGTTGAACAGCTAACAGCTTCAACAAAAGAAATAGGCGCACAAATTGAGCGTGCAACGACGGTTACCAGTGAAGCAGTTTCTGAGGTTGGCGAAGTGCAAACGGAAACGACGGTTATGGTCAAAAATGCTCAGAAAATTAATGAAGTCGTAGAGCTGATTTCAAACATCACCGAGCAAACCAACTTGCTTGCCCTCAATGCCACGATTGAAGCAGCCCGTGCTGGCGATGCTGGTAAAGGGTTTGCCGTTGTTGCCTCAGAGGTCAAACAGTTGGCAAATCAAACGGCAACAGCCACAGAGCAAATCACCAACCAAATAGCCTCCATGCAACAAAACACCGAGAAAACGGCTGGAGCCATTGGCGTTATTGTGAACCGCATTACCAATGCCAACGAAGCGATTGAAAACATTGCTTGTGCTGTTGAGCAGCAAGGCTTGGCAATTGAAGAAATCAACATCAACGTTTTGCAGGTTTCTGACAGCACACACGAAATCTCATCAACAATGGATGAGGTTACATCTGCGGCAAGTAAAACCAGCGTCTCTGCAACAGATGTTCTGGGTGCCGCACAGCAGTTGGATAACGAAGCCAATACATTGCGCAACGAAATCAACCAATTCTTGTCTTCTGTTAAGGCTGCTTGAGGTACAAAAAATATTCCGATCACCGATGGCAAGAACCATGTGAGTGATCGGAAATCCAATTAGTGTAAAACAAATAGCCTTCAGCTACGGCCCTGATACTTGAAGATTAAGCGCATCGACAAAATTGCCGGGCGCTTGTTCTGCTATAATCGCAAAGCCAGCCAATGGCAGAGGCTGAGCAGGTCTTGCTGTAATCGTAACCTTGCCTGGATTTGCAAGGAAGTTATCAACGATCGTTCCAACCTTGGCTGCAAAGTCTGGTTTTTGCAAAATAGCCAACGGGCCTTTCGCAAGCGCTCCAAATTGTTGGCGAACCGCAGCAGTGTCTCCACCCGCCGATTTCTTAGCAGTCATCTCAATAAAACGATTGGTGATTGATTGATCTTCAAAAGAAATCTCAGCTTCTTTAAAAGTCACACCCGCCGCAAAGGCAGCGCCCTTTTCAGGGTCTTCAACAAACTGTCGTGGCACATTGCCAACTTTCGCTGAAAGGCTCAAAACACCCATATCATTGATACGTACTTTGCTTGGCAAAATTTCAAGTTCTTGCGTTGCTTCCGTCCAAACCATATCAATGACGCCGTTCAAAACAGCTTCTTTGTAGCCCATCTCCACCAAGAATTTGGCCACATCATTACTACGCGGCAAGTCCTCAAGAGGAGCAACCACATTGTCGAGGTTCAATGATAGCTTGGTTGGTATCAAACGAATATAGTCGCTCGCCGTCAGTGTCGCACCATCAAGTTTAATGGTCCCTTCGCGACCGAACAAACCAGTAAAGCTTTTGATGTCTATTTCACCAAGTGTCGGCGAAAGCGCCGCAATAGCTGCGTAACTTGGCTCAGGCGGACTTTCACTCGTCAATCCATCCAGATAAGTCATGATACCAGCAAGCTCTGGGAACTGAATATCACCCAGTGCAAAACGACCAAGATTGATTGAAAGCCCATCTTTATCTGCGAAAGACAGATCAGCGATACTAACCTCTTTCAGACCTTGATCCACTGAGTAGCGGTCAACCAAAATAGTGCCAAGCTTAAACGGAATACTCTGGTTTGGCGGTGTCACCACCAAACCCTCAATCCGCATTTCGTCAAGTTCCATCATCCGATAAAAAGACGACATAACGGGCGCTAACTCGCGGAATTTTTCGATGGGAAAGTCGCGTGATTGCTGCACTTCTTCCACACCCTGCAAAACCCTCATCGCCTCAATTGGCGCAATATCAAGCTGACGCAAACGGGATGCACCATTGGTGATTTTTGCGATTTTGACAGTGCCACCATCAACAAGAAATTCAACATTGCTTATCGTGCCAACACCAGCAGCATCACGCCACTGACCATCCCCTTTGCCATCCTTGTAATTCGCCTCAGAGAAAACATGAGCAAGCGTTGCAATGTTGTAGTCATTGACCAGAATTTTCTCGATCGAGAATTTCACGTCGTCCTTATTCTCATCTGTAACAGAGAAATTAAGGCCATTGATTGCGTAACTGGCAAGCGTGCCATCTTGCATGGATTCTAATGCCAATGGGCCGGTTGAAAAAACGCCTTTTGAATTATCGATTTCAATTACAGCCTCAGCACTATCCACACTGAATAACGAGAATTTCGTACCCGCCAAAAACTTGTAAAACGTGCCATTGAGTATCCCCAATGGGTCAACTAGTTTAGCTGTGTCATCCTTTACATCAGGTGCATCTAAGAGCAATTCCATGTTGGGAAGCGAAAAGTCTTGAACTTGGAAATTCGCGAATGAAATGACCTTGTCGCCATTTTCAATACGAAATTCCTTGGCGGTAAAACTGTCCGCATCCAAGCCTACACCAACGCTCTCCGTCGCTTTCACCACATTGCCAGAAGCAAAAACAAACTGCGGCGCGTTAGCTTTGCCGCTTGATAATCTAATTTCATCGAACGTCGCATTCTCTCCCACACCCTGCAAATTGGAGTGAGAAACCGAAATTCCACGCTTTTCTAACTCAGCCAATAAACCCAGCAAGGCTGCTTCGCTGGCCAAGGCAGAATGAGAAGATATGAAAGTAAAAGTAAGGAAAAATAATACAAAAATAGATCGAGAAAATCTGTGCATGTTAAAACCCTAAAAGAATAAATGAAATATCGGCTGCAAAATAACAGCTAGTCCTTTATGTATCAGATGGGCAAATCTGTGTCGATTGTGAAAATGCACAATGCAACCTTGAGGGACCAAAATGGAAGATATTGCAGGCAAAATCGCTCTCATTGGTGCCCTTGGCATAACGGCTCAATGGATTGCTTGGCGCTTTCACCTACCAGCAATCGTCCTTTTGGCCGCGGCTGGCATTTTGGCTGGTCCCGTGTTTGGTCTCCTCGACCCTCGTGCCGATTTTGAAGGAATTTTAAGGCCTGCCATCGGGCTTGCCGTTGCCGTTATCTTGTTTGAAGGTGGTTTAACGCTCAACTTTTCAGAGATTAAAGACACCTCAAAGGCTGTGCGACGGTTGGTGTTTGTTGGCGCGCCAATCGCTTGGTTCTTTGGTGCAATGGCTGCGCATTTTGTGGGCGGTCTTGGCTGGCCTGCTGCGGCGATTTTATCCGGCATATTTGTGGTGACGGGCCCTACCGTCATCATGCCATTACTGCGCAACGCCAAACTTACCAAACGCCCCTCGGCGCTGCTGCGCTGGGAAGCCATCATTGCCGATCCCGTGGGCGCTTTGTTTGCGGTATTGGCCTTTGAGCTCTTCTTAGTTTTCGGCGCCGTTGATAGTCACCATGATCTCACCACCGTCTTAATCCGCTTTGCCATTGCCATGCCTGTTGGCGCGATAGGTGGTTGGTATCTTGGCAAGACAATCGCTGGCCTCTTCATTCGTGGCCAAGTGCCCGAATTTTTAAAAGCACCAATCATTCTCATCGCTCTTTTGGCAAGCTATGTCGCAACCAATCACATCTTAGAAGAAGCAGGCTTATTAACGGTCACAGCCATGGGCGTTGCCATGGGTAATTCGCGCATTGCAAGCTTGGCTGAGATGCGACGCTTTAAAGAGGTCATCACCATTTTATTGGTCTCGGCTCTCTTCGTCATCTTAACGGCGACATTAGAACCTGCGACACTTCAATCCCTCACGCTTCGTGATGCAGCTTATATCGCCATCCTCTTATTCGTCGTGCGCCCGCTTTCTGTTTGGGTATCGACGATTGGAGCAGACCTTACGTGGCAGGAGCGTTTCCTCACAGGCTGGATTGCACCGCGCGGCATCGTTGCTGTGGCTGTCACAGGCTTGTTTGGCGCGACACTCAGCGAGATGGGTAACCCTGATGGCGACCGCATGGTTGCCCTCGCCTTTGCCGTGGTATTCATCACTGTCATCTTGCATGGCTTCTCCCTTAGCCCGCTTGCAAAAGCACTCGGGCTTTCATCATCTGCAACACCCGGCCTCTTATTAGTTGGCGCAAACCCCTTTGCCGTCGCCGTCGCGCAAGAGATGAAAGACAACAACATTCCCGTTACCATCGCAGACAGTAACTTCACCCATTTAAGAGACGCACGCTACGCGGATATTCCGGTTTATTTTGGCGAGATCCTCTCTGAGGTGCGCGAACATCGCCTTGACGTGCATAGCTTCAGCCACCTTGTCGCAACCTCAGATAATGATGCTTATAACGCGCTTGTCTGCACAGAATTAGCCCACGAATTTGGCCGTACGAATGTGTTGCAATTGGCAGCAAGCGCAGACGTTAAAAGCGACAATCAAACCATGTCTTTTACCGTTGGTGGGCGGCGCTTATTCCTCAACCCGATTGATCTTGACGAAGCAATCGACCGTATCAAATCGGGTGAGACCATTCAGACAACTTTGCTAAGCGACGAATTCACCTTTGATGACTATCTAGCAACCCGTTCAGAGAGAAATCGGGTGATTGGTATAATAAAGACAAATGGTGGCTTGGAATTTGCCACACCAAATGGCAAACCAAAGGCACAAGCAGGCGACAAGGTGCTCTCTCTTGGGCCACCGCAAAAATCCAATCAGGATATTTATGAATGAGTATTATTTTAAGCGGACGATTTGATCGAGAAACAGCAGAAACTCTTTCAGATCGCGCATCACAATCTGACCTACTTGGCTATCCCGCGTCTGCTACTTTCGAAGACCCCGATGATCCGTCTATGTGGACAGTCGATATCTACCCGCAAGACGAACACAGCCTGACAGTGTTGATACAAGAGCTTGGTGATAATGCCGAACAGCTAGAGCACAAAACCCTGCCCGATGATATTGATTGGGTGCTTGAGGGGTTGAAAGACTTAAAGCCCGTCAGCGTTGGCCGTTTTTTCGTTCATGGTGCCCATGATCTCGATCAAGTTAAACCTCACCAACACGCTGTTCAAATTGACGCGAACCAAGCGTTTGGCACAGGCCACCACGGCACAACGGCTGGCTGTCTTGATGCAATTGAGCGCGTTACCAAGCGGCATGATTTTATCAATATTCTCGATCTTGGCACAGGCTCTGGTGTTTTAGCCGCAGCCGTTGCCAAACAAACCAAGCGACCAGTTCTCGCCACCGACATTGATGAAACCTCAGTAAAAATCGCACGCGAGAATATGGTCTTAAACGGTGTTGCCCAATTGGTGCAATGTGAAACGGCTGCGGGTTTTCACCATCCTGTTTTCACAGAAAAAGGCCCGTTTGGGCTGGTCATCGCCAACATATTGGCCAAACCATTGCAAACTCTGGCAAAACCAATGAGCGATCATTTAGCAGCCGACGCGACAATTATTCTGTCTGGTTTGCTTATCCATCAAAAACCAGCCGTGCTTGCAGCCTATCGTGCGCAAGGTGCTTTGTTGGTTGAAAGCATCCACCGCGAAGGCTGGGCAACGCTGATTTTAAATCGGCCTAAATACTAAAATTTTGAACACAAAAAAACGGGGCTTGTACCCCGTTTCTTTTGCACTCTAATCAATGCCACGACATAAACCGTCGTTCAATGCGTGGCTTTTACCTTAGAGGCCGCGTCTTGTTGCGCCTTCACGGATCAATTTCGCGCGGTCAAAGCCGTGTGATTTCAAAGTTTGATCGTCAAGAGTGAGCAAGTAGCCATTTACATAACGCTGAGCTTGCATTTCACGTGCTTGGATAAAACCTGCATAAAAAGATTTTCTAGCCATGATAAAATTCCATTTCTGTTGGCAAAGTCACTGGGAGGGACGATCTTTGCTTGTTACAACTTGAAAAATAAGCGTTTTTTGAAAAAGCTGTAGAGCCAATAAAACAATGCTGCACTGCAAAATACGCATGGATAAATTGTTAAACCAGCCAAAAAAGTTTAACCTTTATTAAGACACTCCTTCTGGCGGCCAAAACCATCATGTTTCAAGACTTTTCTCCCCCTTCTGCTGACTCTGGTGATCCAAAACGCATCGCTCTCCTGCGTGATGCAATGGCGAATAAAGGCGTTACTGGCTTCCTCATTCCGCGCGCGGATGAACATCAAGGCGAATATGTGCCCGCCTGTGCTGAGCGCCTTGCATGGCTTACGGGTTTTACGGGTTCAGCGGGCATGGCTGCTGTCTTGAGTGAGAAAGCCGCAATTTTCATTGATGGGCGCTACACACTGCAAGTGCGTGATCAAGTCGCCGTCGACGTACTCGAACCCGTTCACATTGCCGATAAAAGCATGGGCGATTGGCTGGCTGAAAACGTCAACGAGAATGATCGTCTGGCTTACGATCCTTGGCTTCATCCTGTCAGCGACATTAAGCGACTAGAAAAGAAGCTAGAAAAAACAGGCGCTGTTTTAATCGCCCATGAAAATTTAGTCGATGCCATCTGGCAGGACCGACCCGAGCCACCATGCAGCGATGTTATCTTGCAACCTTTTGGATTGTCGGGCCAAGATGCCAGTGACAAGATCAGCGCTATGCAAGAAAAAATCAGCGAGATGGGCGCGTCTGCCTTTCTCATTACGCAACCCGACTCCCTTTGCTGGCTCTTAAATATCCGCGGCAAAGATGTACCGCACACGCCGTTAACCCTCGGCTTTTTGCTCCTTCACGCAAATAAGAAACCGCAGCTTTTCATACAGAATGACAAACTAACGGGTGCTGTAAAAAACGTGGTCGAGAAGCTTGTCAGCGTTCATGACACAGGCCTTCTTTTGAAAAAGCTGTCTGCCGTTAAGGGCTCAATAGCGCTTGATCCAGCCACCACGGGCATGGTGTTTAAAACTCATATTGAGGGTAAAGGCGGCACGGTTTTAGAAAAACCAGACCCGTGCGTTTTACCCAAAGCCATTAAGAATGACGTTGAGCTTCAAGGGGCAAGAGCTGCCCACATTCGTGATGGCGCAGCGATTTCTCGTTTTCTATTTTGGCTCTCAACACAAGAAACCGCTTCGCTTAATGAAATCAATGCAGCGAAAAAATTAGAGAGCATTCGGGCGGAAGAAGGCGACAAGGATGGTGTTCCTTTGCAGGACATATCCTTTGATACAATTTCAGGCTTTGGTGCCAATGGTGCCATCGTCCATTACCGCGTGACGGAAGCCACCAACGCTTCTTTTGAAGATGACACGCTTTATCTGGTGGATTCTGGCGGTCAATACCAAGACGGCACCACTGATATTACCCGCACGGTTCCCATCGGCCAGCCGACAGACGACATGAAGCGTCATTTCACGCTTGTCCTTAAGGGTATGATTGCCATTTCAATGGCGCGTTTCCCACAAGGCACCAGCGGAGCGCAATTGGATGCCTTCGCTCGCCAAGCGCTTTGGCAAGCAGGCTATGACTTTGATCATGGAACGGGGCACGGCGTTGGTTCGTTCTTGAGTGTCCATGAAGGTCCGCAACGCATTTCTAAGGTTTCCACCATCCCGCTTGAAGTTGGAATGATCCTTTCCAATGAGCCCGGATATTACAAGACGGATGCTTACGGTATCCGCATTGAAAACCTGATTATCGTGAGCGAACCACGAAGAATTTGGTGGGGTGATAGGCTGATGATGGGATTTGAAACGCTGACCTACGCCCCGATTGATCGGCGTCTGGTCAATATTTCCCTGCTTTCGAGCGAAGAACTTTCATGGCTCAATGATTACCATCAATCAGTCTATGACAAGCTCGCAGATCGGCTTGATGAAGATGAACGTGCTTGGCTGAAAGATATGACAGCCCCGATCGCCTAGCCTATCACGGCCCGCAAAAGGGCAAGCACAACAATGCTAATGAAAAGCGTGATTGGCATGGAAAGGCGCAGGCTCATGAGCACGGCAATAACAAACGTCGCCTGCTCAGCAAGTCCGCCCGCAATGACAGGTGGCAGCACGATCGTTGTAATAACAGCTGCAGGCACCGCATCAAGGGCGGCCATAACGCGCGGATGCAATGTGCCAAATTGTGCGACAATCAGATAGCCGAGCGAGCGAGTTGCATAGGTTGCAACACCGAGTGCGATGATAAGCCAATATGTGTCACTCATGCCGCAGCTTCCTTCTCGCCACCCAAAATCGCACCAAGCGTAATGCCCACCAAAGCACCAATGCTAATATGCCAAGGCGAACCAAGAGTAATCAACGCTAGGTAAGCTGCCGTTCCTGAACTCACCACCACCCAGAACCAATTTGCCCGTGCGCGAAAGCCGATCAGGAGAACCAGAAAATAAATTGGCAAAATGAAGTCGATGCCGTAACGCTCTGGGTTTTCAATCAGCCCGCCAAAGATATGACCAAGCGTCGTCGCGACCACCCAGACAGGGTAAATTCCCAAAGAGGCCCCGAGAAAATAATAAGCGGTCAGCCCAACATCATCAGGGTTTTTAGCCCCCTCTTCAAAGCGCTTTTCAGCCAGTGCAAATGTCGGGTCTGACACAAAGAAAAAGCTTAGAATTTTTGCAGGCCATGAAAAATTATCGAGTTTTTTGCCCAACGCCGCACTATAAAGGATATGGCGAAAATTGACGGCAACCACGACCAGAAGAATGGTTACATATGGCAGTGGATGATCCCAAAATTGCAGGGCGGTGAATTGGCTCGCTCCTGCAAAAACGGCCGCGGTCAGGAACACGGTTTCCCATAATGGCAAGCCACGCTCCGCTGCCACCGCGCCAAACACACCACCAAAAGCAACAACCGCAATGATAACTGGCAGGGCGTCTATAACCCCACGCTTCATTTCTTGAAATTTCCAGTTCAAGCTCGCCCCTTTGCCGAACGCTGTTTGTGGTCACAACTGATTGATTTAAGAAATCAGATCGAACCAACCCTGTTCGTCTACCGTATCAATGCCAAGCTCCACTGCCTTTTTAAGCTTGGAACCAGCGCCGGGGCCAGCGACCAGCAAATCAGTTTTTTTAGAAACAGAACCCGCCACCTTAGCACCCAACCGTTCGGCCATGGCTTTGGCTTCATCTCTGCTCATTTGTTCAAGCGAACCTGTAAACACAACTGTCTTGCCAGCAACGGGAGAATTCTCATCAGCCGCCTCTGGTGGGATTGGCGTTACTTCATCCAGCAGTTGGTCAAGCACCGCGGCGTTATGCGGTTCATTGACGAACTCAACCAAAGCATTCGCTGCCGTTTCACCGATGCCATCGATATTAACGAGGTCTTGAAACGCTTCGCTCTCACTGTCCTTGGCTGCAATCGCGGCCTCTCGCAAAGCTTCAAAACTGCCGTAGGTTTTTGCAAATGTTTTCGCGGTCGTATCACCGATATGGCGAATACCAAGGCCGAATATAAAGCGGTGCAAATCAATCGAGCGTTTCTCGTTGATGGCATTAAAGAGATTGCGAACCGAGGTTTCACCAAACCCGTCTTTCGCTTTCAATGGCTTCAAATTGCGCTTGTCGCGTTCTTCAAGCGTGAAGATGTCCGCAACATTCATAATGCGGCCTTCTTCATAAAACACTTCAACTTGTCGCGCGCCCAGCCCTTCAATGTCATAAGCATTGCGAGAGACGAAGTGCTTTAGCCGTTCAATCGCTTGGGCCGGACAAATCATCCCACCTGTACACCGTGTCACGGCGTCCACTTTGCCGGTCTTCTCATTTGTATCACGCACCGCCTCCGACCCGCAGGCAGGACATTGTGACGGGAAAATAAAAGGCATCGCACCATCAGGGCGCTTTTCAAGGTCAACATCCACGATTTGTGGAATGACGTCGCCCGCCCGTTGCAGCACAACCGTATCGCCTACCCGCAAATCTTTTCCGTCGCGAATGGGTTCACCGTCCTGCCCAATACCGCGTACATAGTCTTTATTGTGAAGCGTTGCATTGGATACAACCACGCCGCCAACGGTGACAGGTTCAACCTTGGCAACAGGGGTGAGCGAGCCTGTGCGCCCGACCTGTATCTCAATATCGTTTAAAACAGTTGTCGCTTTTTCAGCGGGGAATTTATGAGCAATCGCCCAGCGTGGCGCTTTGGTAACAAAGCCCAATCGCTCCTGCCAATCCAAGCGATCAACCTTGTAGACCACCCCATCAATATCATAATCAAGCGAGGCGCGGTCGGCTTCAATCTGGCGATAATGAGCAAGCAAAGTCTCAAGCGTTTCAAAGCGCTTCATCATCGGGTTGATGTCAAAGCCCCATTGCGCAAACGTTTCGACCATGCCCATTTGTGTGGTTGAAGGCATGTCGCTCACCTCGCCCCATGCATAAGCAAAGAACTCCAGTGGGCGGGATGCCGTCACCTTGGCATCAAGCTGACGAAGGGAACCAGCCGCTGTGTTACGCGGATTTACATAGGGCTGTTTGCCCGCTGCTTCCATACGTTCATTAAGCGCCAAGAACTCGGACTTCGTCATATAAACTTCGCCGCGCACTTCCACCACGTCGGGAATATTATCGCCACTCAGTTTTTCAGGAATGTTTTTGAGCGTTCGAAGATTGGCCGTAATATCCTCACCCGTCGAACCATCACCCCGCGTCGCCCCGCGCACAAAGATACCGTTCTCGTACCGAAGACTTGCCGATAGACCGTCAATCTTCGGTTCTGCCGTAATCGCCACCATCTCATCAGCACCAAGCGATAAGAAGCGGCGGATGCGGTCAACGAAGTCTGCGACATCCTCATCATTAAAGGCATTATCCAGCGAGAGCATGGAAACCTTATGCGCCACCTTGCCAAACTTTTGCGAGGGCGTTGCCCCCACTTGGTCGCTGGGGCTGTTCTCGCGTTTCAAATTTGGAAACCGCTCCTCAATCGCAAGATTGCGCTTCTTCAATGCATCATAATCAGCATCGGTAATCAGCGGACTATCTTCCGTATGATAGGCGTTGTTGTGGGTTGCTAACTCGTCAGCAAGTGCCGCAAGTTCTTTGCCAGCTTCGCGCGCGGTGAGCGTCTCAACAGCTGCTTTTCGTAACGCATCTTTAGGCGACATTTAACCGCCACCCATTAGACGATCGGCTGCAGCGCGGGCTTCATCCGTGATTTCTTGACCTGCCAACATACGCGCCACTTCTTCACGGCGCGCCGCATCATCAAGTGCGATGAGGTCTGTCTCAACACGATCTTCACCAGATACAGCAGATTTGCTGATGAGGAAATGATTGTTTGCCCGTGCGGCCACCTGCGGCGCATGGGTGACGGACAAGACCTGCACGTTAGACGACAACCGAGCAAGACGCTCACCAATTGCTTCAGCAACCGCACCACCAACACCCGTGTCGATCTCATCAAAAATCAAGGTTGGCGCAGAGCCACGATCCGCCAGTGACACTTTAAGCGCAAGCAGAAAGCGCGACAGTTCACCGCCAGAAGCAACCTTCATAATCGGGCCAGGCTTTGTTCCAGGGTTGGTCTGCACATGAAATTCAATCGTGTCATAGCCCGTTTCAACAGGCTTATCTGGCGAGCTTTCTAGCATGACAGAGAAACGCGCCGCCTCTAGCTTCAAGGCTGGTAATTCTTGCATGACCTGATTAGCAAGCTCTCCCGCCGCCTCACCCCGTGCCGTGCTCAACGCCTTTGCTTTTTCATCGAAAACCACAAAAGCCTTGCGCTCTTCTTGCTCAAGTTCTGCTAACCGTTCTTCGCCCGTTTCGATCGCCTCAAGGTCATTCATAAATTGAACGGTAAGCGCTGGAAGAGCATCAACCTGCACCTTATGTTTTCGCGCAGCTGCACGAAGGGCGAACAGGCGCTCTTCTGCTTCTTCCAATTCTTTCGGATCAAAATTGGTTTCACGAATTGCGGCTTCAAGATGCCCGCGCACATTATCCATATGGTCGAGCGCGAGGCTCAACCCTTCTATCGCACCATTCAAAAGGCCGGGGGCTTGTTCTGCTTTGCGTTCAAGGTTTTTAAGCAGGCTTGATAAGGTCGGAACCGGCGATGTATGGCCGTTGATCACATCATAAGCGTCGTTGATATCGCCAGCGATTTTCTCAACATTCATCATTGCCTGACGACGTGCTGCAAGCTGTTCTTCCTCCCCTACTTCCACCTGTAGAATATTAAGCTCTTCAAGCACAGCACGCAGATAATCGCGTTCGTTTTCGCTGTCTTCAACGCGTGCTTTCAAATCGGTAAGCTCCTTGCGTTTTGCGCGCCATGAGCGATAAGCAATGCCCACTTCATCGACCATGCTGGTCAACCCACCAAAGGCATCAACGGTTTGACGATGGCTATCAGTATCCACCAAAGCGCGGTCTGCGTGTTGGCCGTGGATCTCAACAAGCAGTTGCCCGACCGAGCGCATTAAACCAGCACTGACAGGTTGATCGTTGATCATACCCTTGGTGCGCCCATCTGCCTGCTGCACCCGCTTTAAGATGATGTCATCATCCGCACCCACATCATTCTCGCGCAAAATGTCACGCACAGGATGATTAAGCGGCACATCAAAAACCGCAGTCACATTGCCCTTGTCTTGGCCAGAGCGCACAAGGCCCCCATCACCACGCCCGCCAAGCGCCAAGGATAGGCTATCAAGAATGATGGATTTACCCGCGCCCGTTTCGCCTGTCAGCACAGACAAGCCCGCATGCCAGTCGACATGCAGACGATCAATTAGGACGATGTTGTTTACTAGAAGTGAGCTCAGCATGGATGTTGCTATGAATCAGGAGTTTCTCTCCTGATTATATAGCGCGAACTGCCCTACAAGCCAGCAT
>JBDVXS010000098.1:0-6260 GCA_039964305.1 Hyphomicrobiales bacterium | reverse complement strand
GCGATCGTGCTTGCCAATGCCCTCGCCTTCTTGCGCACATTAGAGGCGAAAGACGGCAACGCGCGATTGGCAGCGGATGCCATTGGGTTCACCCTTTCAGCGGATAGCGATCAGTTCATGACAATCGCAAAATTCCGCGCTCTTCGTCTGCTTTGGAACAATGTGCAGCGGGCAAGTGGATTGACGGCTCAGCCAGCAGATATTCATGCAGAAACAAGCTTCCGTATGTTGGCAAATGCTGACCCGAACACCAACATGCTCCGCATTGCAAGTGCTGCGTTTGCAGCAGGTGTTGGCGGTGCCGATAGTATTACGGTGGCACCGTTCACTAATTCACTTGGCCTGCCAAACAGCTTCGCCCGCCGCATGGCGCGCAATGTGCAATCTATCTTTTTGGAAGAGAGTAATCTCTATCGTGTCAACGACCCTGCAAGTGGTAGCGGCGCGTTTGAGGCACTCACCACTGAATTGGCTGAAGAAGCTTGGACACTCTTCCAAGAAATCGAAGCCGTTGGCGGCATTGACCAAGCGCTTACAGGCGAGCTTATTCGCGGTTGGATTGGGCAAGCGAACGGGGCAAGACGCGAGGCCATTCAAAACGGCACAAAGCCCATTCTTGGCATCAACCTACACCAACATGATGGCGCAGACGATGCGGGCGTTTTGGACATTGAAAAACGCCCAACCCTTGTCATCACCAAAGGCGCCTTAACAATCGACCCACTCACCACCATTCGCGATGAAGAGCTGTTGGGAGACGCATCATGATCCCTGATTTTACAAAAATCGATTTTACGGCTGAAAGTACAGCGACAAGCAAGGGCGACGCGTGGACAACGCCAGAAGGCATCGCGGTTGATAGCGTTTATGGCAATGGGGATCTTGCAGGCCTCAACTTCCTCGACACCAAACCCGGCATTGCGCCTTATATGCGCGGTCCCTACCCAACCATGTATGTTCAACGACCTTGGACAATCCGCCAATATGCGGGCTTTTCAACAGCGGCTGATTCAAATGCGTTTTACCGTCGAAATCTAGCCGCAGGCCAAAAGGGTCTTTCCGTCGCCTTCGACCTTGCCACGCACCGTGGCTATGACAGTGACCACCCGCGTGTGGCGGGCGATGTTGGCATGGCAGGCGTTGCCATCGATTCAATTCTCGATATGCGCCAGCTCTTTGATGGTATTCCGCTTGATGAAATGTCCGTTTCCATGACTATGAACGGCGCGGTGTTGCCTGTTCTGGCGCTGTTTATCGTGGCGGGTGAAGAGCAAGGTGTTGATCAGGCAAAGCTCTCAGGCACCATTCAAAACGACATCCTCAAAGAGTTCATGGTGCGCAATACCTATATCTACCCGCCAACGCCTTCTATGCGGATTATCTCAGACATTTTTGCTTATACGTCTGAAAACATGCCGAAATTTAATTCAATCTCGATTTCTGGCTATCACATGCAAGAAGCAGGCGCGACGGCGGACCTTGAGCTTGCCTATACGCTGGCTGACGGTCTTGATTATATCAAGACGGGCGTTGAAGCTGGTCTCGACGTTGATAAATTCGCGCCGCGTCTATCGTTCTTTTGGGCGGTGGGCATGAACTTCTTTATGGAAGTTGCGAAAATGCGGGCTGGTCGTCTGCTCTGGGCGAAACTCGTCTCTGAGCGGTTTAACCCGAAAGATGCCCGTTCCATTTCGCTGCGCACGCATTGCCAAACATCAGGCTGGTCGCTGACCGCGCAAGATGTTTTCAACAATGTCACCCGCACCGCCGTTGAAGCAATGGCAGCAACTCAAGGTGGCACGCAATCGCTGCACACAAATTCGCTTGATGAAGCGCTCGCTCTACCAACCGATTTCTCTGCTCGCATCGCGCGTAACACCCAAATTTTCTTGCAAAAAGAAAGTGGTACCACAGGTATTATCGACCCGTGGGGCGGTTCCAGTTTCGTTGAAAAACTAACCCATGATTTGGCTGAAAAGGCCCTCGCTCATATCGAAGAAATTGACGCTCTCGGCGGCATGGCGAAAGCGATTGAGGCAGGCATTCCAAAACAACGCATTGAAGAGGCTGCTGCTCGCACACAAGCGCGCATCGATACAGGAGCACAGACTATCGTCGGCGTGAACAAATATCTGACGAACGACGAAAAGCCGATTGATGTGTTGAAAGTCGATAATGCTGAGGTGCGTGCAGGACAAATTGCCAAGCTTGAAAAGCTCCGCGCTGAGCGCGATGAAGCCGCTTGTCAGTCAGCGCTTAAAGCACTCTCAAATGGCGCGGCAGGAGATGCAAACCTTCTCGATCTTTGCATCAAAGCAGCCCGCGCCCATGCATCCGTTGGCGAAATGTCGGACGCAATGGAAAGTGCCTTCACCCGCCATAAAGCTGTTACCAAAGCGATTTCTGGCGTCTACCGCAATGCTGCCCTCTCTCCTGAGCAACTCGATAAAGTCGCTGGCATGGTCGATGTGTTTAAAGACAATGACGGCAACAAGCCGCGCATTTTGGTCGCTAAAATGGGGCAAGATGGGCACGACCGCGGGCAAAAAGTTATCGCCTCCGCCTTCATCGACATCGGCTTTGATGTGGAAATCGGCGACCTGTTTGCAACGCCAGAAGAAGTGGCCGATCAGGCCAAACAAACGGGCGTTGATATTGTCGGCGTCTCGTCACTGGCCGCCGGACACTTAACGCTAGTCCCTGCCCTCAAACAAGCTCTCAAAGAACGCGGCCTCGATCATATTATGATCGTGTGTGGTGGCGTTATCCCGCCACAAGATTACGATGAGCTTATGGCCCTTGGTGCGGACGCCATCTTCCCACCAGGGACAGTGATTTCAGAAGCTGCTGAGAAGCTAGTCGTCGATCTCAATGCCCGCAAAGGCTATGAGCAAAAACCGTTAGAAGCTTATTTGTAAGAGTGAAGTGGGGGAATGGATGGACCACGCCCCCAAATTAGCCTTTCAAACAAGGGCCATTTACGCCTTATGATGGCTCTCTTGTAAGCCGTACACAGACACAGGCATGCCTTCCATCCGCGCTTTAATCTGCAAGGATAGGAATTGCGAATAATGGCGTGATTGGTGAAGGTTGCCGCCATGAAACCACAGGGCGTCTTGTTGGGTCGGCTTCCACATATTACGTTGCTCCCCTTCCCAAGGCCCCGGGTCTTTAGGCGTGTCGGAGCCAAGCCCCCACACCTTACCAACCTTATCTGCTGTGGGTTGATCGACAAGATCAGCCACCCAACCATTCATCGAACCATAACCCGTGGCGTAGACGATTAAATCGGCCTCAAGTTTGGTTCCATCGGCAAGGACAACGCCATCTGAGACGACTTCTGTGACCTGCCCATTGGCGAGTTTGATTTTACCATCGATGATAAGTTGGCTTGCACCCACATCAATGTAATAGCCCGAACCACGGCGCAGGTATTTCATGAACAGCCCCGAACCATCCGCGCCCCAATCAAGGTCAAAACCTGCTTTTTCTAAGCCCGCATAAAAATCAGCATCGACCTCTTTGATTTTGTCATACACAGGAATTTGGAAATCATGCAGGATCGCATAAGGCAGCGACGCGAAGATCATGTCGGCTTTATTGGTGGTCATACCGCTCGCGACAGCACGCTCAGAATAAAGGTCTCCTAGCCCGATTTCCATTAATGGTTCAGAGCGGACGATATGCGTGCTTGAACGTTGAACCATGGTGACATCAACGTCGTTTTCCCAAAGGGCGGCGCAAATATCGTGGGCTGAGTTATTGGAGCCAATCACAACCACCTTTTTACCCTTATAGGCGTCAGGTCCAGGGTGTTTAGAGGAGTGTTGTTGCTCGCCTTTGAAACTATCCATGCCGGGGAAATTGGGCATGTTCGGTTTGGCGGACATGCCCGTGGCGAAGATCAATTGCTTTGGCTTAAGCGTTACCGTTTCGCCATCGCGGTCCACAGTAACGGTCCACTCCTTGGTCGCCTCATCAAAGCTTGCGTTTTGGCACGTGGAGCGCGTCCAGTAGTTCAACTCCATGATTTTGGTATACATTTCCAGCCAATCACCGATCTTGTCTTTCGGCGCAAAGACGGGCCAATTCGGCGGGAATGGTAGATAAGGCAGATGATCGTACCAAACAGGGTCATGCAAGCAGAGTGATTTATAACGGTTGCGCCAACTATCGCCGGGGCGGTCGTTTTTCTCGATGATGATTGTCGGGACGCCGAGTTGTCGCAACCGCGCGCCCAAGGCAATGCCACCTTGCCCACCACCAATAATGACGGTGTAGGGCTGAGTGGAATAGCCAAGGTCAGCTGCTTCTTTCTCTCGTTCCTCTTTCCAAGTCAGACGGTTTTTTCCAGCCCCGTGTTTCGCACCCAATGGGCGTTCCATGCCCATAGGTTCTTCATGGCCTTTAAGTTCCACCATTGACGTGAGCAATGTCCAAATCAGGCCGTCGCGCAGGCGGATCAACCCATAACCGCGCGATACGTCGGTCTCAAAACTAATCCAGGCTGTTATGATACCACCATCTTCAGCAGCAGCCTCTCCCTCAGCAATATGCCAATTGGAGGGCTTAACAGAAGCAAGCTGCTTCAACAGCATATCGGCGATTGCCGCCTTACCTTCCATCGTCTTGATATTCCAAGTAAATGAAACCAAGTCGCGCCAATAGCTATCATCAGTGAATAAATCAGCTGCGGCAGAAGCGTCCCCCGCAATCATGGTTTCATTTAATCGCGCAAGGACGTGTTCGACCTCATTATTTGCATCGCTCTCAAGCATCTTATCCTCCCAAATACATTTTTATTATTATATGCAAGCAGCCTAAGCGCTAGAAAGCGCTCTTGGCAAGTTTGGTCGATAAACGCTTTGTTACCGCCGTTAGATCACTTAATCAGATTGTCGATGAAGTTCATGCCCGAGCAATGCTCGTAGACATATAAGCCGAGGTAACTTGGAAACTTCGTGATTTTGCCGCAACAGCCGAACGAATATTGGTCACCATGCCGTGCAGCACTCAAAGGCTCACATGGTATGATATCGCGGCATTCTTCTAACTAATTTTCGAAAATCAAATACGGTTTTAACCGCGACGTTTGCGGCAACGGTAATACCAGTTGCGGCGTGGACCAACATCAACGTGCACGACGCCCTTACAGCCATAAACACCCACGCCACCGCGATCTGGCAATGAACGAATGTATTTGGCGAGCACGTATTTATCAACGCCGCGCACTTTAATATCAGCCGCCAAACATTTCGTGTGATACGAGCCGCGTGACCCACCAATACGGCGGTTATAAGCAGGACTACGATAGCCGGAACTTACCTCTGGCTTTTTGCCAAAGCGATGATGAACTTGCCCCAAAATTTTCCGTAACCGCCCTGGGAAACACTTGGTACTGACACGACCATTTGCAACCGAATAGGACGCGTAAGAAGCAAGTGTTGGTAAACTTGGCTGCAGACGCCCAGCAGCTACTCTAGTTGCGTCAGGCTTTTTTTCAGGCGTGCCTTCAAGACCCGTCTTCAACTCCACACCTGGTAAAGATGCCGCTTTTGAATTCTGGTTCAGTTTTGTTGTTTTAGCCGATGCCTGCGATAACGCCAGTTTTTGTGCCGCCGCATGCGCTTTGTTGTTTTCAACAACCAGCGTTTGTGATGCACTTGTTGTCTGCGTAGACCCGGTTACGTCACCTTCAGCAACTTTTACTGTTTCAGTCACTGGCTTGGCAGCAGCTTGTTGCGTTGGCGCAGACGCGACCGCTTGAGCCGCTAAATAAGCTACTTTTTCACTGGCAAGAAATTTAGAATTCGGCAAAGGGTAAGGCAGGCCCGCTGCCCGTGCCGTTACAATCTCAGGTGACACATCTGCCGTTATTCCGGCAGGATCTGGAACGGTTTTCGTTTGAACCGTTGGTGTCGCCGATTCTAGCGTTCCAGTATCAAAACTAGCTTCTTCCGTTACGGCACAGGCGGACACAAAGGTCGCTAAGCAAACCATTGCATACTTCTGATTACGCAGCAGAAACGTTGAAAGCATCATCGAAAGAAGAGCCCGATTCCCATTTGATCAACTGGTTCTACGTTGAACCAGCCCTTCTCCCTAACCCAGACTCTCTGCAACTTCAAGTTTCAATAAGACTAATTGCGTATTACAAACAGAAGATTAGGTCGCAACCCTAGCCTCTGCGGCGACATCTCCAGTGCCAATTGCGCTTTGGTCCAATGTCCACATGAACGGAACCATTGCAGCCATATGTG
>JBDVXS010000097.1:0-10194 GCA_039964305.1 Hyphomicrobiales bacterium | reverse complement strand
GTGAAGGCTTGGTTGCTCTCAACGTTGAGGGTATGGAAGCGCCAGATGTGGTTGAAAAGCTCAACCAAGCAGGCATTCGCACCCACACCCGCAAAGCAGACCACTACTCAGGCAATGTGCTGGAACCGCTTGGCTTGTCTGGCTGTGTTCGTGTCTCCATGTGCCACTACAATTCAGAAGCAGAAGTCACCCGCTTCTTGGAAGTGATGCGCGATATTGTGGCGGGTGCTTAGTAAGCCCTAACGACGTTCAACAATCAAAGGAACGCCGTTATCTGGACGTGTCGTGACACTTACGAGCGGATGGGGGTTTTTGCCCGTTGGGAGAAAACGATAGGCTTTTACAAGCCGCGCTAAAATGGTGACCGCCTCCAACATTGTAAATTCCATCCCGATACAAATGCGAGGCCCACCGCCAAAAGGTAGGTAGGAAAACCGTGGACGCTTTTTTATCTCTTCCGGCAGAAAACGATCAGGATCAAACGCATCAGGGTCTGGCCAATAAAGTGGGTTTCGATGCATCGGCAACGTTGCCAAAGTCACATGATCGTCCTTTTTCAAATCAATGCCACTAATTGTAACATCCGTCTCAACTGAGCGCACCATCGCTGCAACTGGCGGATAAAGTCGCATCGTCTCCATAAAGAAGCGGCGGGTTAAATCGAGCTTCTCGATCGCTTCCATTGTGAGCGGTTCATCGCTGACAACCGAAGACACTTCTGCCGCGATCTTTTCCTGTAACTCTGGTTGTTCAGCCAAAAGATATAATGCCCATGAAAGGCCGACGGAGGTGGTTTCATGGCCTGCGCCAACAAAGGTCATAATGTTGTCGACAATCAAGCGCCGAGGCATCCCCTCGCCCGTCTCTGGATCTTTCATGGCCAACATCCGACTTAAAAGCCCCTCTTCGTTTGCCCCATTGTGTCGATGACTAGACAGCATCTGATTAACGAGACGCCTTAAGCGCCATACGGCTAAATATCCACGCCATCGCCAAGGTCGCAAAATCCAGCGCGGTATCTGAAGCGTATCGGTGATGCCAACCACGGCCATCACTTTGAGATAGTTTTCAACCTCACGCGCAACCATGGGGCGGTCCACATCGATACCTCCGAATATAGAATCGAGGATCACATCCAGCGTCGTCGCCGTCATAACTGGCAACATAATTTGTTCCTGCCCAAGCTTGCCCTTTAAAAGCATGACAGATTTAAGGGCCGACTGATCCATGACGGGCAGATATTGATCCATGGTTAGCTTTCGAAACAACGGAGCCGCCAT
Organism: Hyphomicrobiales bacterium; assembly: GCA_039964305.1. GTDB lineage: Bacteria > Pseudomonadota > Alphaproteobacteria > Rhizobiales > JACESI01 > JACESI01. Next base: position 8,914 of record JBDVXS010000097.1, on the reverse strand, counting down.
GCGCCGCTGCGCCCTCCATTGTTCTTTGTCGCTGGTTAGCAAGCCTTCCCCCATGGCAAGGCCAAGCATAATCTTGGCGATATGCGACACGACGAAATGATCAGATTTTTCAAGCAACACGTGTTGCATGAATTCAGGACGCGCAAAGTGATAGAAAGTCCGCCGTCCCAGCGGCACGGCCTCAATGCCGCTATCATACATATCCTTCGTCCACCAACTCACCAAGTCTTTGCGGAGAAGGCGTATACTTTCCATTCCAGATACGTTTGACGTGCGCTCAGTAAAAAGGCGGGTACGATATGCCATATGCCAAACAGTCCTGCTTGTTACAAACCACTTGGTAAGTCTTGCACAAAACGAACCAACAAGCCCATTTAATTGTTAAAAGATGCCATCTTTAAGCAATACAAAGCCAGAAAAATATTGCACAGTCGGCGCGAGAAAATTTGCGACGGGGTTAAAAGCAATGGACAATAAAAACTTCTATATCAACGGTGAATGGACCGCTCCCGTCTCTGCAAATAATTTTGCCGTCATTGACCCATCAACAGAAGAACAATGTGGAACAATTTCCCTTGGTAGCGCAGACGATGCGGACCGTGCTGTGGCGGCGGCAAAGGCTGCTTTTCCTGCGTGGGCTGAAACGTCATTGGCAGAACGCATTGCGCTGCTTGAAAAGTTCGAAACCCTGTTTAACGCCAGAAAAGATGACATCGTAAAAGCGATGACCTTGGAAATGGGTGCGCCGAAAGATTATTCCCGCGATGTCCAATTTGCAGCGGGCGCTGACCATATTCGCGCGACCATTGAGGCGGCGAAAAACTTTACCTTTGAAGAACGTCGCGATGGCTCTTTGATTACCCATGAACCGATTGGTGTTGTTGCAATGATAACGCCTTGGAACTGGCCAATGAACCAAGTCATCTTGAAAATCGCGCCTGCGCTGATTGTTGGTGCGACGCTAATTTTAAAGCCCTCTGAAATTGCCCCCCTCTCCTCGCTTATCGTAGCGGACATTATCCATGAAGCAGGCTTTCCTAAGGGCGTATTCAACCTTGTAAATGGGGATGGTGGTGGCGTTGGCGCTCATCTATCACAACACCCAGATGTCGATATGATTTCCTTCACTGGTTCCGCCTGCGCAGGCATCGCGATTTCCAAAGCAGCGGCCGACACGATTAAACGCGTATCCCTAGAACTTGGCGGCAAAGGCGCGAATATTATCTTTGCAGATGCAGATGATGAGGCCGTGGCACAAGGCATTGCGGGCTGCTTTGATAACGCTGGCCAATCCTGCGATGCCCCGACCAGAATGCTGGTTGAACGCTCTATCTACGACAAAGCACTGGAAAAAGCTGAGGCCGCTGCAAAATCTCAAAAGGTCGCATCGGGCCATGAAGCAGGCGATCATATTGGGCCTGTTGTAAGCGACGTTCATTGGAACAAAATCCAAGGTCTGATTCAGGCAGGGATTGATGATAAAGGCCGTCTTCTAGCGGGCGGAACGGGCAAGCCAGACGGGTTGGAAAAAGGCTATTTCGTCAAGCCAACCGTCTTTGCTGATATCACGCCAGATATGACCATTGCGCGGGAAGAAATCTTCGGCCCTGTGCTTGCCATTCTTCCCTTTGATACGGAAGAAGAAGCCATCCAAATTGCCAACGATACGGCCTATGGACTTGGTAATTATGTCCAAACCCGCGACCCTGAACGCGCCCTTCGGATCGCGAAGCGTTTGCGCTCTGGCACCGTGAACCTCAATGGTGGCTATGGCACCGTAAACACACCATTTGGCGGCTACAAACAATCAGGCAATGGACGCGAAGGCTCTGATTGGGGGTTGATGGAATACCTCGAAGTTAAGTCGATAAACGGTCTCTAGGCGAACAACTTTGACACGCAAAGCACCAAGCCCCTTAGTTGCCTCATTGGCTGTTGCCCTACCCGCTGCCCTTTGGGGTGCGGTATGGTGGCCGCTGCGCTATTTGGATCAACAAGGCATACCGGGTGAATGGTCAATCGGCTTCGTCAATCTGATTGCCGCCTTAGCGCTCTTACCCTTCCTCATCTATTGGTTCAGCCAATATCGCGCCCATCTTGGCAAAGCTCTTCTCATCGGAATTGTAACGGGCACAGGCATCACGCTTTATTATCTCGGTATCATTCATACCTCAATCATACGCGCGACCTTGTTCTTTTACATGACGCCGATATGGGCAACGCTGATTGGTATTTATTGGCTGAAGGAACCCTCAACCTTACGCCGCTGGGTCGCCATTGCAATTGGTCTTATCGGCTTAGGCTTACTGTTATCAGGCGACCACATTAGAGCCTTCAACATCGGCGATTTCCTCGCTTTTCTTTCAGGTGTTTTGTGGGCCATTGGTGGGGCGATGCTTAACCGTTACAAACAAGTTCCTTATGTGGCGAGCACGTTTTTCCAGTTTCTCATCGCTGCAATCGTAATCTTCCCAATTTCGATAGCTGTCGGCATTTTGGCAATGCCCACGATGGATGGCTTCTTAGCACAAACACCCATGATGGTAATTGCCGCCCTCATCATCTTCCTTCCGTCAATACTCAGTATATTTTGGGCCAGCCAATTTCTGTTTCCAGGACGCGTTGGCCTGTTGATGATGACGGAAGTCTTGGTTGCCGTTATCTCAACAAGCTTATTGCTTGAAGACGAACAGCTACAACTCATTCACTGGGTTGGTGCAGCGCTTATCATCATCGCGGGCATTGTCGAAATCACGCCACCGCGCAAGAAAACTGAAGCCACTTCTCGCTAGATAAAGTTGTAAGAGCCTTCAACTTGCCGCAGGTGCCAAACCAGTGCCATCAGCACGAACAACACACCAGCTTGGTGCATAAGTGCTACATCAAGCGGCACCGCGAGCAGCAAGGTTGCAATACCAATGAGCGCCTGCCCTGTAACAGCTGCAAAAATCAACCATGCAGAGGTTTTAACGCTGGCAGCCACAGCCTTGCGCGTCATCCATAGAGCATGAACAAGAACAAGCACCCAAAGGCCGTAAGCGATGATGCGGTGATTGAATTGAACCGCCTTAGCGTTTTCAAATGAGTTGAGCCAAAACGGCTCCATGACGGCAAGCCCATCAGGCACCATGCGGTCATCCATCAACGGCCACGTATTGTAAGCAAGGCCTGCATCCATGCCCGCTACCAAAGCGCCAGCAAAAATTTGTACAAACACTAAAACAAGCAAAGCCCAACCCGCTTTGCTCACGCTTGCCGTGCCCTTTGCTTCACGATGCTTCAAACCAAGGGCCACCCAATAAACGCCAGCAAACAAAAAACACGCAAGGCTCAAATGGGTGGCAAGTCGGTATTGGCTCACATCAACACGGTCAACCAGCCCACTGGCGACCATCCACCAGCCGACAGCACCTTGCAGACCACCCAAGACAAACAAAATGGCAATCCGTGGCTTTAGCTGGCTAGGGAGCCATCCAAGCACCCAAAAGACTGCCGCAGGAATGAAAAACACGAGGCCAATAAAGCGCCCTAAAAAGCGATGCCCCCATTCCCACCAGAAGATAAATTGAAACTCAGCAAGGCTCATGCCTTTGTTGATTTCTTGATACTCAGGGATCAGGCGGTATTTATCAAAAGCAATTTGCCAGTCGGCATCATTCAACGGTGGAATGGCCCCAAGGATCGGTTTCCATTCAGTAATGGAAAGGCCAGAATCCGTCAGCCTTGTTGCGCCACCAACCACCACCATGGCGAAGATCAAACCAAGCACCGTATACAGCCAAGCGCGGATCATTGCTAAGCGCCCTTCTGGCACGTGGGCGTCGAATGATGTTGTTATTTTTGATGCACTATCTGCCAAGGTCATCGCAAGTCCTTTGCTCACTTTTCATACCAGCGAGATAGCGCCCCATCCGCATCATTTCAACTGGCAAGCAACAAGAAAGATTGAAATGTCAAAGCTTGTCCGTTGACTTTATCTCTATTCGGCTCTCTTGAGGCAAAATCGAAAGGCTAGCCCTTCACAAAGCACAAGCCGCGCGCTAGATACGCCTTTACAGTCATTCGAGGAAACAACATGAAACGCACGAGAAAGATCATCGCCACCATTTTCTTGGTCGCCTTCATCGTGATCTACTCACTAGGCGCCATGGTGTTTGCGGTGCGCTTACTGCCAGAAACCTCAGGGTTCGTCCAATTTGTCTACTACGCGTTTGCGGGACTTTTTTGGGTGGTGCCTGCTGGATTTATCATCTGGCTTGGCTGGCGTGGCGAGCGGGCGATTACGCCGAAGCATCCGAACCAATAAGCTTGAAACCAATTAAAGCGTTTTGACGCGGGTAAAGCGGTTTGCCACAAAGAACGGAAAGCCGCTCAGCAAAGCGCGCATCGCGCCCATATTTTGATAATGCCCATTGATAGAAACGCGCGGCAAAGCACACATATGATTGGCGTGCTCAGCTGACAATGTGCCTTTGCGGGTCGTGAACGCCGCTTTAAAGCCCATCTCCTCAGCAAGCCGCACTTCACGCGGGCCAGCAGCGCCTTCAAATCCATAAGGATAGGCGAAGAACTCCGTGTCGCACCCTGTCATTTCTTTGATACGATCACGACTATCCATCATCTCAAGACAAGCTTCTTCGCGGCTTAACTTTGGCAAGAAGGGATGCGAGACGGTATGCGCTGCAATGGTTACAAGCGGATCGTTGGATAAGTCAGTCAACATTTTCCAAGTCGACATTTCTTGATCAACAAGAGCCAGCGGATCGTGCTGGTAATCGTCATAAAGGCGCGCCAAGGATTCTTCGGCAACTTTAAAAGGCGCTTTCTTCAACAGATGCACAGCCTTTTTAAAGCTCAACCCTTTTTCATTTTTGCCAACGCACTGCAATTGATGGGTCGCCCCATCAATATAGAGTTCGATTTCATTTTGTGACTGAATAATAGTCTCTAAGCTCAACCACCAAATCGGCACTTTGCGATCAACAAAGCCAGAACATACGAACACGGTAAAAGGCACGCGAAAGGATTGTAGAATTGGGTAAGCCGTTTCAATATTATCACGGTAGCCATCATCAAAAGTCAGCGCAACAAAGGGTGCTGTCTGCTTGTCTGTTTTCATCCGCCAAATGGCTTCATCCAGTGACACAATGTCGATACATTCCTGTCGAAACTCATCGAGCATTTGCGTCAAAAATTCTGGTTTGATGGATAGATGGTCATTGCCACCAAAATAACTCGGCGCTCGATTGCCCACATGATGCAACATTAACACAGCACCAAGACCGCCAAAAACAGGTTTGACAACGTTAGCAAGTCCGGACTTGCCGATTGCGTTTAATCCAAACCGCATGAATGAGGTTGCAAGAGGTGACAAAAAACTACCCAGTATTCGAAATCTTAATAAGACGCTGGCATGGTAGCTGTAGAACGTGACTAAAACCTTTACTGGACCGAAATGAACAGGCACAAAATGGTGGCTCTTAAAGAGAATACTTTGAATATTGATGGAACAAACACGAAATTCAAACTCGCAGCCTTTGATATTTCAATACATTCTTCTTTTGAAGCCATAAGGCCCCAGTGGAAAGAGCTGGAAAAGAAGGCACCGTCTACAATATATCAAACCTATGCTTGGCAAAAAGCGTGGCACGATACTCTTGGTATTTCTGAAGGGGCAGAACCTTTATTGATTCTCGCTTCAGTTGACGAAGATCCAGTGTTTCTAATGCCACTTGCAATCATCAAAAAATCAGGCCTCGTTACTGCCTGTTTCATGGGTGGGGACCATGCAAACTATAAGTTTGCCCTATTCTGTCCAAACCACAAAGACGCACTAAGCAACATGCTTCCTAAGCTGTTGGACGGGATTTCTAGCCATGCCCCCTCTTCTATCGATTTGTTAGATTTCACGCGTGTACCGCTCGAATGGGATGACAATGCCAATCCTTTGACGGAGGCCTTCGCACACAACCCTTCAACCGAAAATGGTGGTTCAGTCTCCATGAATGGCGACTTCGACGCAGTGCTTGCTTATGGCAATGCAAAGCGAAAGCGCAAAATTCTAAGAGCACAAGAAAGAAGCTTTGAAGCGATTGGCGGTTATGAATTTTGCACAGCAAAAAATGCCGCAGAAGGAGAAGGTTTTTACCAAACCTTTATCGAGCAAAAACAACAATGGTTTGCTGAGCGTGGTATTGCCAACCCGTTTGATGATGACGTCACTAAAGTATTTTTTGACCGGCTCAACGATGAAACACACAATGGCGAACAACCCCTCCTCGACTACTCCGTTCTAAAAGCAGATGGACAGATTCTTGGCATGCTCGCTCACGGTACCTACAAGGGTCAAAACTTCGGCTATTTCACGTCTATGAACATGGATGAAAAATACAAAACGATTTCTCCCGGCTCCTTCATTTTCCATAAGATGATTGAAGAATGTTGCCTGAAAGGTTTGCGCCGATTTGATTTCGGTGTTGGTGGGGAACGCTATAAAAAATCATGGTGTGATGAGCATCACCAATTGGTTGATATCACGCTTCCGCTCACAACAAAGGGTCGTCTGTATTACGCGGCAATACGCTTAAAACGCCATACAAAACAGCAGATTAAAGATAATGATGCTGTATGGTCGTTCGTGAAGAAGTGCCGCCGCACGTTGCTCGGCTCATAAAAAAAGGCTCAGTCAATAATACTGAGCCTCTTTAAATTTCAAATCGATCCAAATCAGATTAAGCAGCGGCTGTCACATCGGCATTATCAAAGCCGATAAACATGGAGTGCGCTGGTATCTTATCGATGTTCTCGCGAAGAACTGCGGCAACCTGTTTGCGTGTTAAAGACGCGTTGGTTGCGAAGATAATCATATCTGCATGGTCAACTAATTCATCAAAATACGGAACAGAAGTACCCATTGGGTCATGCAGCACTGTCACGTCATAATTTTCAGATAGCTCCTGCACAACCTCTTGCACATGGCCCTCTTCCCAATCATCAATAAAGAGCTCGGAGGTGCCAGCAGTCATCAAATCAACTTCAGACATTGGGTCTGCAAAAACGGCATCCTCGAGAGCGATGTCTGAATTAATAACATCCGAGATACCAGCAAGTGCGGCATCCTCTGCAAAGCCCGTATCCCCTGTATCAACAAAGGCCACGCCAGCACCAGCAGCACTGATTGAACGCGCGAGCTGGAGTGCGAAGTCTGCACAGCTACGGTTTTGGAACACAGGTAAAACAGCCACGCTTTCCAACTGGTATTTATTGATCGCCTCAATTGCTTGCGCAACAGAATATAGATCAGTCGTAACTTTTGATGCAGGCGCTTCTTTTTTCGGACGACGGCGCACTTTTTGGCGCAGCTGTGTGGATTGCTTTTGCGCAACATAATCCAACATGTCGTCGTGATCGTTTGCAGGCTCGGACGGCTTAATTGGCTCTGAACGCTTTGCTCGCTGGCTCACATTAACCTGAGGTGTTTCTTCAAGCTGATCTACCTCATCACTTAAGGTCTCAGACTGTTGTCCAGCCTTAGCAACAATGCTGGCAAGCTCCGCGTCTCCGCGTTCTTCAACGTGCTGCGGCACTTCGTAGGCTAAAGGCTCTTGCTCTGTCTTTACAACAAACTCTTCAGGCTCCAGCTCCTTAAAGCTTGGATCCGTCTCACGGTTTACAGTAACCATTGCACGACCAGTCAACAATTCACCCGCTAGGATAAAGAGACTAGCCAAAAAAGCACCGGCAAATGTAGCCACGGCGAGCGTCGGAACTGGCTTTGGAAAATGCACATTAAACGGAATGCTAGCGGCTGAAATGACCCGTGCGTTGACTGGAAGAAACTCTGAGTTTTCACGCGCACTCGATTCACGGAAGCGGGTTAGATAAGTCTCTAAAAGTTCACGTTGAGCATTGGCTTCACGTTCTAAAGCGCGCAGCTTGATTTCTTGCTCATTCGCACGAGAAGTCGCTGTTTTCAAACGAGAAATTTCACGCTCAAGTTCTTGCTGGCGCACTTTGGCAACTTTCGCATCACCCTCAAGAGCCCGTGCAATTAGCCGTGCTTGGCGTGCGATTTCGCCATCAAGATCAGTAAGTTGAGATTGCGCCGCTTTAACCTGTGGGTGGCTTGCTAAGAGGCTCGTTTGCAAATCGACAATGCGTGCTCGTAGCGCTACTTGCTGCTCCCGCAAACGCTGGATCAATGGTGAATCTTGAACTTCAGAAGAGCTATCAAGTGCTGCACCCGAATTAAGAAGGCGCAAAATTTGGTCGGCTTTAGCTTCTGCTTCTGTCCGTTCAGCATTCACATCACTCAAAAGCGTTAGCGTTTCGCTGAGTTGCTGCTTGGTCAACGTTGAATCATCATCAACCGCAATAAGGTCCGCACTTGAACGGAAGTCTTCAACTTTACGCTCAGAAATTGCAACGCGCTCTCTTAGTTGGCTGATTTCCTTTTCAAGAAACAAAGACGCTCCTTCAGTGTTCGAGCGACTGTCATCGCGCTGCACTTGAAGATATTCATTGGTGATTTCATTCGCAATTTTAGCTGAAAGCGCAGGCTCACGCGTTACGACTTCAAGAGTGACCACACGTGAATCGTTGACGGCATAAACAGTAAGGCGTTCAGACAATGACTTAAGCACACGCTCCTCGCGTGTTTCAGAAGCACCACCACCTGTTGCAAAACCCAACAAGCTCATAAGAGACGAAATCACGCCACCGCCATTTGGGTCAGACAAGAGTGGATCAAATTCAGCTTTGGTTCCAAGCTTCAGCTTTTCAGCCACCGTTTTCAAAATGCCGCGTGATTGAAGCACTTCAACTTGGCTTGCCAATGACAAAGCATCAAAGTCATTTTGTTGCGGAATGTTACGCTCATCATTTGGACGCGTGAAGACCGTTTCACGTTTCTCAA
>JBDVXS010000096.1:0-24382 GCA_039964305.1 Hyphomicrobiales bacterium | reverse complement strand
AGTTCTGATGACATCGAACTTTCAAGGTAAGTTGTAATTTCTGCATCTTCACCACGACCGATAAGACCGAGGTCTGAAACGCCAGCCACTTCTGTTGTGAAGCGAACGCAGCGCGTGCAGTGAATGCACCGTGTCATTTTCGTGCGCACAAGTGGGCCGATATATTTGTCTTCAACCGCGCGTTTGTTTTCTTGGAAGCGAGAACCGTCAATACCGTAAGCCATGGCTTGGTCTTGCAGGTCACATTCGCCACCTTGGTCGCAAATTGGGCAATCAAGCGGGTGGTTGATGAGAAGGAATTCCATCACCCCTTCCCGCGCCTTTTTCACCATTGGTGTTTTGGTGAAAATCTCTGGTGACTGACCTTCTGGGCCTGGACGTAAATCACGCACACCCATAGCGCAAGACGCTGCAGGTTTTGGCGGACCGCCTTTTACTTCAACCAGACACATGCGGCAGTTACCCGCAACTGATAAGCGATCATGAAAACAAAACCGTGGCACTTCTGCGCCCGCTGCTTCTGCCGCTTGTAAAAGCGTGAAGTGGCTTGGTACTTCGATTTCATCACCGTCAACGACGATTTTAGTTGTATCGGACATGCTCTTTAACCTATCGCCTTATCCGCATTGCTGCTTTTGCCAGAGCTTTATGTGGTCGAGATGGTCCCAACCAAAAGCAAACTCTGTGTTTCCAAATTCATTAAGATGGTCCATGCGCTCGCGCGCCTCTTCCATCGACGGGACATGACCTTCATCAACCCACCACATGATGAGTTCATGGCCTGCCATCTTCCCAAACCATTCGTCCTTGCGGTTATAAATCCGCTTATGGACTGTATTCCATACGAAGTCTTCCAAGTCTTCGGCACTCTCCCAAACAGAGAGTGTCATCAAGACATTTTCGTTGTCGCAAACAGCGTTGCGGCCAAATTCGTCACGTTGTTCGTCAAGTAAGCGCCAAACAAAGCCCTTTGCGCGATCAGCGACCGCGTTCACCTTGTCAACATTGTCCAAGAAGCCGCGCGCAGCATCGCTGTCGGCGTCGATCTTCCATTCTGACAAATTGAGTTCGGCGATATGGCTCATTACTCAGCAGCCTCCATCACGGCACCGTCTTTATCTGAGCGGTATGAGTATTGATCAATACGCTCTTCAATGAGTGGACGAAAATGGCGGATCAAACCTTGTACTGGCCATGCAGCCGCATCACCGAGCGCACAAATTGTGTGGCCTTCAACCTGCTTCGTCACATCGAGAAGCATGTCGATTTCACGTTTTTCAGCACGGCCTTCAGACATCCGCACAAGCACACGCCACATCCAGCCAGTGCCTTCACGACACGGCGTACATTGGCCGCAGCTTTCGTGCTTGTAGAAGTAAGCCAAACGCGCAATCGCTTTGATCATGTCGGTGGATTTATCCATCACGATCACAGCCGCCGTACCAAGACCAGATTGCAGCCCACGAAGGCTATCAAAGTCCATTGGGCAATCCATGATTTGTTCAGCTGGCACACAAGGAACCGACGAACCGCCAGGGATTACGGCAAGTAGATTGTCCCAACCACCACGAATGCCGCCGCAGTGCTTATCCATCATATCTTTGAATGGAATAGACATTGCTTCTTCGAAAGTCGCTGGATTGTTGACGTGGCCTGATACGCAAAAGAGCTTCGTGCCCTTGTTGTTATCCGCACCGAATGAAGAGAACCAAGACGCGCCACGACGTAGGATCGTCGGCACCACGGCAATTGATTCAACATTGTTCACTGTTGTCGGCGCACCATAAAGACCCGCATTGGCTGGGAATGGCGGCTTCAAGCGTGGCTGGCCTTTTTTGCCTTCCAAGCTTTCAAGCAAAGCAGTTTCTTCACCGCAGATATAAGCACCTGCCCCGTGATGAACGTAAAGGTCGAAATCCCAACCAGATTTGGCAGCATTCTTACCGAGAAGGCCTGCCTCATATGCTTGGTCGATTGCTGCTTGCAGGCGTTCGCGCTCACGAATGAACTCACCGCGCACATAGATATATCCAGCATTGGCCCCCATAGCGAAACCAGCAATCAAGCAGCCTTCCACCAGTGTATGCGGATCGTGGCGCATAATTTCACGGTCTTTACATGTGCCCGGCTCGGATTCGTCCGCGTTGACGACGAGGTAATGAGGACGGCCATCTGATTCTTTTGGCATGAAGGACCATTTAAGGCCTGTCGGGAAACCCGCACCACCGCGACCACGAAGGCCAGAGGCTTTCATCTCATCAATGACCCAATCACGGCCCTTCTTGAGGATCGCACCTGTTTTATCCCACTGGCCGCGTGCCTGAGCACCCTTAAGGCCCCAATCATGGAAACCATGAATGTTTGTGAAAATGCGGTCTTTATCTTCGAGGAATTGAACCATGATCTATTTCCCCTTTTTCGTTGTTTTAGCCGAGCGCTTCGAGAACTCAGTCTCGCCACCAGCGGCTAGAATGACGGCTTGCTTCAACCATGTGTCACGGTCAATACGGCCTTTGAAATTCAAGAATTGGTCGAACCATTGAACGGCACCACGATCCCACTTTGCGATCTGGTCAAAATGCCAAATGCCTTTGTCGTTGAGTTTTGTCTCAATAACGGGACCAACACCTTTGATGAGTTTCAAATCATCCGCGCCAGATTTACGTGGCTGAGGTGTGCCGCGCGGTTTTTTGCCGACTGCGTTGGCTCGATCTTCTGCGCTTGCACCTTTTGGCAATGCTGCCAAAGCGGCAACGGCTGCGGTTTCTTCTTTAGCAAGCTCTGCTTTAGTCGGCGCTTTCACCTTAGCAGGTGCAGCTTTTGCCGCGGCTGCTTTTGGTGCCGCTGTCTTGGCTGCCGGTGTTTTTGAAGCCGGTGTCTTTGACGCAGATTTAGCCGCTGTTGCTTTCGCTGCTGGCTTTGACGCACTCGCCTTTTTCGGCGCTGCAGCTTTGGTGCTAGCGGCCTTTGCAGGTGCTGCTTTCTTAGCAGGCGCACGCTTTTTAGCCGCACCAGTGGCAAGGCCACTATCACGGGCGTCGTTGTCAATCATCGCTGCATTACCGTTCATCACATAAGGCGCGATATACGGGTTTGCTTCAGGACCATAATCCAGCGCACCTTCGTGCAACTGTGTGCGGCCTTCTGAGTGAACAGACAAGTGGCGCTCAGTCTGCGGGCCAGGTTTAACTTCGCGGCCTGCTTCTATGTCATCCAGCATTTTCTCAAATGTCTCAGGGGTCAGATCTTCAAACGTATCTTTGAAAATTTGAACCATCGGCGCGTTTACACAGGCACCGAGGCATTCGACCTCTTCCCATGAATATTTGCCGTCTGCCGTTACTTCATGCTGGTTTGGAGAGATGCGGCTTTTGCAAACCTTCATCAAATCTTCTGACCCACGCAACATGCAAGGCGTTGTGCCGCATACTTGAATATGAGCCACGGAACCCACAGGCTTCAACTGGAACATGGTGTAGAATGTTGCCACTTCCAACACGCGGATGAACGGCATTTCTAACATGTCGCCGATGTAGCGCATGGCAGGTTCTGGCAACCAGCCATTGTGTTGCTCTTGGGCGCGCCAAAGCAATGGAATGACAGCAGATGCCTGCTTCCCTTTTGGAAACTTGCCAATCTGATCATTCGCCCATTTAAGGTTTCCCTTATCAAAGGCAAAACTAGCAGGTTGTTCCTCAGCTATTCGACGAACGGCCATTCTTAAAGTCCCTCAGCTTTCGCCATGTTGAATGAAACAACAGACATGACTACACTTGCGAAAGCGGCAATTGCATGCGGATATAGTTTTCCGCCGTGCCGTCTTTCAATTAAAATGTCGACAATCGCGACAAATGCAAAACTAGCAAACGCAACGCCAAGCGACGCGCGATCTGCAAATAGATATAAACCCAACACCAATGCCGCCATCATAAGATAACGCCCGCCAACAACCTGCGTCATGCCTTCGATGGTATGCCCAGTTTGTACAATCAGCTTTTTGTTTTCGTTCAGATAAGCGAAACCCAAAAACATCAAGTTGGCAACGCCTGCCAAGATCAGAAAAAGGTAGAGTGTTGAGCTCATTAGCGATCCACCTCACCAAACACGATGTCGAGTGAACCGAGAACGGCAGAAACATCAGCCAGCAAGTGACCACGGCAAAGGAAGTCCATGGCTTGCAAGTGAGCAAAACCCGGCGCTTTAATTTTGCAGCGGTATGGTTTGTTGGATCCGTCAGAAACGAGATAAACACCAAACTCACCCTTAGGCGCTTCAACAGCGGCGTATACTTCGCCTTCTGGAACGCGGAAGCCCTCAGTGTAGAGTTTAAAGTGATGGATCAAGCTTTCCATCGACTTCTTCATCTCTTGGCGCTTGGGTGGCACCACTTTGCCATCAATTGCGGAGATTGGCGTTCTGCCCTTCTCACTTGATAACAACTCACAGCACTGTTTCATGATCTTCACGCTCTCGCGCATTTCTTCCATGCGGATCACGTAACGGTCGTAGTTGTCGCCGTTTTTGCCGATTGGAATATCGAAATCAAGATCAGGGTAGCATTCATAAGGCTGAGATTTACGCAAATCCCACGGCGCGCCAGAACCACGAACCATGACGCCAGAAAAGCCCCACTTCCAAGCATCATCAAGGCTTACATAGCCGATGTCTACGTTACGCTGTTTGAAAATACGGTTTTCAGTCAGAAGCGATTCGATGTCGTCGCAGGTATTCAGGAACGGATCACACCAAGCGTGAATGTCATCAACCAGCTTTTGCGGCAGGTCTTGGTGAACACCACCGGCACGAACATAGGCTGAGTGCATGCGGGCGCCAGAGGCACGCTCATAAAACACCATAAGCTTTTCGCGCTCTTCAAAGCCCCAAAGCGGTGGCGTCAACGCGCCAACATCCAAGGCTTGTGTTGTTACATTCAACAGATGCGAGAGAATGCGACCAATCTCAGAATAAAGAACACGGATTAGCTGGCCACGATATGGCACGGTAATGCCGAGCATCTTTTCAATGGAAAGAGCAAAGGCATGCTCTTGGTTCATGGGCGCGACATAATCAAGGCGGTCAAAATACGGAACAGCTTGAAGGTATGTTTTAGTCTCGATCAACTTTTCAGTGCCGCGATGCAAAAGACCGATATGCGGATCGACCCGATCCACGACCTCGCCATCAAGCTCTAGAATCAGACGCAGAACCCCGTGTGCCGCAGGGTGCTGCGGACCGAAGTTGATATTAAAATTTCTTACCTGTGCCTCAGCCATTAAGCGTCTCCAGAACTGGATTTACCAAAGATCATCATCAAATCCTGTTCCCTCTTTTTACTGCGAAGCTTTTTCATCACCGGGTAGCTCATATTCTGTGCCTTCCCAAGGTGATTCAAAGTCAAACTGTCTAAATTCTTGCGCAAGTTTCACGGTGTCATAAACAACGCGTTTTTGCTCGTCGTCATAACGCACTTCCACATAACCAGTGGTTGGAAAGTCTTTGCGCAGTGGATAGCCTTCAAAGCCATAATCCGTCAGCAAGCGACGAAGGTCTGGATGGCCTGAGAACAAAATGCCGTACATGTCATAAGCTTCACGCTCAAACCAATCGGCACCTGGATAAAGCGAGGTAGCAGATGGCACGAGCATATCTTCATCGGCTTGAAGCTTCACCCGAATGCGCATGTTATGCTTTGGTGAAAGCAGGTGATAAACAACGTCAAAACGACGTTTGCGAGCTGGATAATCCACACCGCAAATATCTGTAAAGTTTACAAACAAAGACTGTCCGTCGTCTCTCAAGAAGCGCAACACATCAATGATGTTTTCTACGGCAACTTGAATAGTCAATTCGCCATACGCAAACGTTGCCTGTTCTACCTGATCGCCCAGCTTGGCTTCCAGATAGTCTGCATAGTCTTTGAGACCTGTATCAACTTCCATAGCGTCTAACGCTTTCCGCTTGCTTTACTTAATTATCGTTCAATCGTGCCTGTACGGCGGATTTTCTTCTGCAGCAGCAACACGCCATAAAGCAACGCTTCTGCTGTTGGAGGACAACCCGGTACATAAATGTCAACTGGAACCACACGGTCACAGCCACGCACGACAGAATAGGAATAGTGGTAATAACCACCGCCATTTGCGCATGACCCCATTGAGATCACATAGCGTGGCTCAGGCATTTGGTCATAGACTTTGCGCAGTGCCGGCGCCATTTTGTTTGTTAGCGTGCCCGCAACAATCATCACATCAGACTGGCGAGGTGAACCGCGCGGTGCAAAGCCAAAACGCTCACAGTCATAGCGCGGCATGGACATTTGCATCATTTCAACGGCGCAACAGGCAAGGCCAAATGTCATCCACATCAAAGACCCTGTGCGGGCCCAATTGATGAGGTCATCTGTGCTTGTTACCAAAAAGCCTTTATCGGCGAGCTCATTGTCCATTTCTACGAAGAAAGGATCGTCAGCGCCAATGAGCTTACCCGTATTGGGATCAATGATCCCTTTCGGCTGCTCTGCAATTAGTGTGGAGGTTGTGTTTGCCATAATTTTAATCACTCACAAGTGGTTTAGTCCCACTCAAGCGCGCCCTTCTTCCACTCATAGATGAAGCCAATCGTCAAAACGCCCAAGAAAATCATCATCGATGAAAAGCCGAACCAACCAAGGTCCTTAAAGGCAACAGCCCAAGGAAACAGGAAGGCAACTTCGAGATCAAAAATGATGAAGAGGATCGCAACAAGATAAAACCGCACATCAAACTTCATGCGGGCATCATCAAAAGCATTAAACCCGCACTCATAAGCAGAGAGCTTTTCTGTGTCAGGCGCTTTGTAAGCCACCACGAAGGGCGCAATAAGAAGTCCCAAGCCAATGACCAGACAAAGGCCGATAAATACGATTATCGGCAGATACTCGGATAGAATGACTTCCATTAGCCGCTTTCCTTCTCCTAAGCCTCTCCAACAAGGCATAATCGCTTGAATTAGCGTTTCTATGGCCTACGTCGTAGCTACTGAGTCGTCAAGGTGACAACATGTCCGTACGAACGGTTGCAGGCCGAATTGATTAATTAGTGGCATAATAGGTTGATGCGCCTTGCGCAAGTATACGAAGGATCAAAAAGATAACAACTAAGTGGAAAATTACGTGAAGCTTACAAAAGCATAAATATT
Source organism: Hyphomicrobiales bacterium (assembly GCA_039964305.1). GTDB lineage: Bacteria > Pseudomonadota > Alphaproteobacteria > Rhizobiales > JACESI01 > JACESI01. The sequence continues at coordinate 17,206 of JBDVXS010000096.1, read as the reverse complement.
CGTATGCGCTCAGCCAAGCGTCCACCATGATAGAGGCACAATTAAACAGCTGAAACACCATAAGCATGGTGATACGAAAAAGATCATTGAAAGAGGTTTTCATAAAAGCGCGACATCTAGGCGCCACTTTCGCAATTCATATGAAAGGAAAGTGGCGCGAGTGACGGGACTCGAACCCGCGACCTCCGGCGTGACAGGCCGGCACTCTAACCAACTGAGCTACACCCGCGCATTTCCGCTTCGACTAGGAAGCGTGCGAACGAGATACGGAATGGAGCACGGCAAGTCAAGCACGAAATCCGCGTCTTGCGACATTTTATTGCACCAGAATTTATTGAGTAATTTAAGAAGCCAAATAATGGCTAGGAATGCCAACGATAACGGAGCACTTTTACGGCTTTTTGCGCGTTCATATTTTATATGGATTGATAAGTCACACGGTTGCTATCACCAACCAAGGTGACTTTTATCTACATCGCTATGAGAGAAAATGGTGGGTGGTAAGAGGCTCGAACTCCTGACCCTCTCGGTGTAAACGAGATGCTCTACCAACTGAGCTAACCACCCGACCGTAATCGGGAAATAGCCTGAATTCGCAATCAATTGCAAGCCCTTTTATCCACTCTATTTGATCAAAATGCGAGAAATTTTAATTTCGCTTGTTTTCTTGAGCACCAAAAAGCAAAAGGCCCGCTAGTGCGGGCCTTTCAACAGTCGTTTCAACAACTAAAGGATTAGCCGTTGATTGTATCTTTCAAGCCTTTACCAGCTTTGAATTTTGGCGATTTAGACGCTTTGATCTGAATTGTTTCGCCAGTGCGTGGATTGCGGCCTGTTGTCGCTGCACGGTCTGTTACGCTGAAGTTACCAAAACCAAGGATTTTCACTTCATCACCGCCCTTAAGGCTGCTTGTGATTGCGTCGAACGTAGCATCAACTGCTTCGCCTGCTGCGGCTTTTGACAAATCTGTTTTTTCCGCAACTGCTGCGATAAGTTCGTTTTTGTTCATTGTAAAATTATCCTTCTTTTTAGTCAGAACCTGAAATTCACTTACCTTTTCTGTGAATTGAATCGCACTAAAAAACAAGGCTAATTCAGGGTTTTTGAGGGTTTTTGTCTATCGTTTAACAAGAAAAACCAAAAAAAAACCCGAACATAATTTATCCGGGTTTTTATTGTCGTAAAATTGGCCGTTTTAGTGGGCGGTTATACCCGCTTTGTCACCATCACCAGACTGAGTCGGTTGCTGGCTTTCGTCCCATTCGATCGGTTCTGGCTTCTCTAAAAGCGCATGTTCTAGCACTTCACCCATGCGAGATACGGGCACAATCTCCAAGCCGTTCTTCACACTATCTGGAATGTCAGCAAGGTCTTTGGCATTCTCTTCGGGAATAAGCACTTTCTTTATGCCACCGCGTAGGGCTGCTAAAAGTTTTTCTTTCAACCCACCAATAGGCAAGACCGTACCACGAAGGGTAACCTCCCCCGTCATGGCGATGTCTTTTGATACTTTGATGCCTGTCATCAAAGACACGATTGCAGTCGCCATACCGATACCAGCAGATGGACCGTCTTTTGGGGTCGCGCCTTCTGGTACGTGGACGTGGATATCACGGCGATCAAACAATGGTGGCTCAATGCCAAAATCAACAGCGCGCGACTTAACATAGGACGCGGCGGCAGAAATTGATTCTTTCATCACGTCTTTCAAATTGCCCGTAACGGTCATTTTGCCCTTACCAGGCATCATCACACCCTCAATGGTCAACAGCTCGCCGCCCACTTCAGTCCATGCAAGACCAGTTACAACACCGACTTGATCTTCACCCTCAGCTTCACCGTGACGGTATTTTGTAACGCCTAGATAATCTTCAAGGTTCTTCGTCGTAATTTTGACCTTCTTCACTTTCGTGGTGATGATCTCTTTCACGACTTTACGCGTGAGTGACGCCAATTCGCGTTTCAAATTACGAACGCCCGCTTCACGGGTATAGCGCTGGATAACCATCAAGGTTGCCGCATCATCAATCTCAAACTCATCTTCCTTCAACGCGTGATCTTTCACCGCTGCCAGAATCAAGTGACGCTTTGCAATCTCGAGTTTTTCTTCCTCGGTATAACCAGCAATGCGGATGATTTCCATGCGGTCCATCAAAGGGCCAGGAATATTGAGAGTATTCGAGGTTGTCACGAACATGACATTAGATAGGTCGTAATCCACCTCAAGATAATGATCTGCGAACGTGCTATTTTGCTCTGGATCAAGAACTTCCAATAGCGCTGACGATGGATCGCCTCTGAAATCCATCCCCATCTTGTCGATCTCATCGAGCAAGAACAGTGGATTTGATTTCTTCGCTTTCTTCATGGATTGGATAACTTTACCCGGCATTGAGCCGATGTAAGTGCGACGGTGACCACGAATTTCAGATTCGTCCCTCACCCCACCAAGCGACATGCGCACATATTCGCGCCCCGTAGCCTTAGCGATAGATTTGCCAAGCGACGTCTTACCAACACCTGGAGGGCCAACAAGACAAAGGATCGGACCTTTAAGTTTATTGGCACGTGATTGCACAGCGAGATATTCGATAATACGCTCTTTGACCTTTTCCAAGCCATAATGATCCGTATCAAGAACCTCTTCAGCGTAGCTCAAGTCACCCTTAACTTTGGATTTTGTTGACCACGGAATACCAAGCAGCCAATCAAGATAATTGCGAACAACTGTTGCTTCAGCCGACATTGGGCTCATTTGACGAAGCTTTTTGAGCTCAGCATTGGCTTTGTCTTTGGCTTCCTTAGAAAGCTTGGTCTTTTTGATCTTATCTTCGAGTTCTTGCAGCTCATCCTTGCCGTCTTCACCCTCACCCAGTTCCTTCTGGATCGCTTTCATCTGTTCGTTCAGATAATACTCGCGTTGGGTTTTCTCCATTTGACGCTTAACGCGCGAACGGATGCGTTTTTCGATTTGGAGAACTGAAATTTCGCTCTCCATCAAACCGAGCACATGCTCAAGACGCTTGATGACGCTTGTGTAACTCAGAATTTCCTGCTTTTCAGGAATCTTAATGGCCAAATGAGAAGCGACAGTATCTGCAAGCTTTGCGTAATCTTCGATTTGTCCAACAGCTGCAATCACCTCAGGTGAAAGCTTTTTGTTGAGCTTCACATAGCTTTCAAATTCAGAAACGACCGAACGAGATAGCGCTTCAACTTCTGACGCGTCGCCAAGTTCTTCTTCTAAGATACGACCCGTTGCTTCAAAATATTCTTCACGGTCAGAATATTGTTCAATCTCGGCGCGCGCTTTGCCTTCAACCAGTACTTTTACTGTGCCGTCTGGCAATTTCAAAAGCTGAAGAACAGAGGCAACTGTGCCAATTGGATAGATGGCTTCTGGTGACGGATCATCATCGCTTGAGTTGATTTGTGTGGCGAGCAGAATTTGCTTATCTGCCTGCATCACTTCTTCTAACGCATTGATCGATTTTTCGCGCCCGACAAAGAGGGGCACAATCATATGCGGAAACACTACAATGTCGCGCAACGGGAGCACCGGATATAAATTGCTACCAGTAGACAGACCAATTGTATCAGTTGTCATAAAACGTCCTTTCATGGGGCTCAGCTAGAAATTGCTGACTCAACCCTTGAGAATATAATCGCTGATTTGCGTCCACAAACCAACAACACTTACAGATTACCAACATGGTATTCGTAAATGGATAATTCAAGCATCATTTAGCACTCTTATTAAAAGAGTGCTAAATGGCTTGAATTAAGTAAAACTTGGAATATCGGCGCAAATTAAGCGTTAGTGCCAGTATCTTCAGAACGCTCACTGTAGATGTAGAGCGGCTGAGCTTTGCCATCGACAACGTCGCCAGAAATCACAACTTCGTCCACACCATCAAGACCAGGAAGGTCGTACATTGTGTCGAGCAAAATGGTTTCCATAATTGAGCGAAGACCACGAGCACCTGTTTTGCGCTCGATTGCTTTGTTAGCAATTGCTTTCAAGGCATCTTCGTTGAATGTCAGTTCAACATTTTCCATCTCAAACAGACGCTGATATTGCTTAACGAGAGCATTTTTCGGCTCAGAAAGAATTTCAACAAGAGCAGCCTCGTCCAAATCTTCCAACGTCGCAAGAACAGGCAAACGACCGACAAATTCAGGGATAAGACCGAATTTCAAGAGGTCTTCAGGTTCCACAGCTTGGAAAAGCTCACCAACACGGCGGTCATCTTCTGCTGCAACGTGTGCACCAAAGCCGATTGATGTGGCTTCACCGCGATCAGAAATAATCTTATCAAGACCCGCGAACGCGCCACCAGAAATAAACAGGATGTTTGCTGTATCAACTTGCAAGAACTCTTGCTGTGGATGCTTGCGGCCACCTTGTGGTGGAACAGATGCAACAGTGCCTTCCATAATCTTCAACAAGGCTTGCTGAACGCCCTCACCTGACACATCACGTGTGATGGACGGATTATCAGACTTACGAGAAATCTTATCGATCTCATCAATGTAAACGATACCGCGCTGGGCACGTTCAACATTGTAATCAGCGGCTTGAAGAAGCTTCAAAATGATATTTTCAACATCTTCACCAACATAACCAGCTTCGGTCAATGTTGTGGCATCAGCCATTGTGAATGGAACATCAATGATGCGTGCCAGTGTTTGAGCTAGGAGCGTTTTACCGCAACCTGTCGGGCCAATAAGCATGATATTCGACTTAGCAAGTTCGACATCATTGTTCTTAGCTGCGTGGTTAAGACGCTTATAGTGATTGTGAACCGCAACAGCCAAAACGCGTTTAGCTTTGAATTGGCCAATCACATAATCATCCAACACACTGCAGATTTCTGCCGGAGATGGAACACCTTCTGTCGATTTCACCAGCGAAGATTTATTCTCTTCACGAATGATATCCATACAGAGTTCAACACACTCATCACAGATGAAAACATTTGGTCCCGCAATTAGCTTGCGCACCTCATGCTGACTTTTACCGCAAAACGAACAGTAAAGTGTGTTTTTTGAATCGCCAGAGCCGCTCACTTTGGTCATGCATTTTCCTCACTTAGCCCTTCGCGTTATATGGAAGGGTCATATTCCTGTGATTCTCATACTAGCTTGAAACACTTCAAGAGAACTTAACACAGAAAAAACCAGCGTAAAGCGCCTTTTATTGCTTAACAAAGCGCTACCGCGTGAATATTTTAGCCTTCATCGTCATCGACACCGACGCGTTCATTCAGCACTTCATCAATCAAGCCAAACTCTTTTGATTCTTGAGCCGTCATGAAATGATCACGATCAAGCGTCTTTTCTACCACATCATAAGATTGACCGGTATGTTTTACATATACGTCGTTAAGGCGCTTTTTCAACTTCACAATATCTTGTGCATGACGCTCAATGTCTGACGCCTGCCCTTGGAAACCACCAGAAGGCTGATGAAGCATAACGCGAGCATTTGGAAGACTAAAGCGCTTGCCAGCTTGACCCGCACCCAAAAGCAATGAACCCATTGATGCCGCTTGGCCGAAGCACAATGTAGACACTTCAGGACGAATAAACTGCATGGTGTCATAAATCGCCATGCCAGAGGTCACAACGCCGCCTGGTGAATTGATGTAGATCGCAATGTCTTTCTTCGGATTTTCCGCTTCAAGAAAAAGCAACTGTGCGCAGACAAGAGACGCCATTCCGTCTTCAACTGGACCAGCAATAAAAATAATGCGCTCTTTCAAAAGGCGCGAGAAAATATCATAGGCACGTTCACCACGGTTTGTTTGTTCAACAACCATTGGTACGAGGTTCATAAAGGTCTCAGTCGGATTGCTCATCATATCTCCATAAGGCGCGTTTTAGTGCGAAGGTCAGCCTTTAATCCAACAAAGGCAGCCGATGGGCTGCCTCTAAAGGAATCGCTCACCTTCATATTAGGTAAGCATTGATACATTTAAACCCTTAAGGGTTCGTCTATAGGGACTTATTCTTCGTCATCTTCTGCAAGCAATTCTTCTTTTGTGACTGTCTTTTCTGTCACCGTTGCTAATTCTAGAATGTAATCAACAACTTTCTCTTCAAAAATTGGTGCACGAAGGCCCGCAAGCTGCTGTGGGTTTTGTTGATAAAAATCGAAAACTTCTTTTTCTTGACCCGGGAATTGCGATGCTTGCTGCATAACCGCATTGCGCATTTCGTCTTCGGTCACTTGAATTTCTTTGCTGTCACCAATTTCAGCCAACACCAAACCAAGGCGAACACGACGCTCAGCGATTTTTGAATAGTCTTCGCGCGCTTTCTCTTCAGTAGTGTCGTTATCTTCGAAAGACGTACCTGCTTCTTCCATTTCTTTTTCGACTTGATCCCAAATGCCATCAAATTCTTGAGACAGCATTGTTGGTGGCAATTCGAAATCGTATTTTTCATCAAGCTGGTCTAGCAATTGACGCTTAACTTTCTGGCGGCTGGCACCAGCGTATTGACCGTCGATTTGGCCTTTGATGATTTCTTTCAAATTATCCAAACCTTCAAGGCCTAGGTTCTTTGCGAAATCATCGTCAATTTTAAGCTCGCCCGGTGCTGCTACTTCTTTAACAACAACGTCAAACTCAGCTTCCTTGCCTGCAAGGTGTGCTGCTTGGTATTCTTCTGGGAAGGTTACCTTAACAACAGTTTCATCGCCGGCTTTCTTGCCAACAAGCTGTTCTTCAAAACCTGGAATAAACTGACCAGAACCCAAAACAAGCTGACCATTTTCGTCCGCGCCACCTTCAAAGGCTTCGCCGTCAACCTTACCGAGGTAAGACATAGTGATACGGTCGCCGTCTTCTGACTTGCCTTTTTTCTCTTCAAATGGGCGACTTTGAGCGCCGATTTGTTCGATCTGTTCCGTCACTTCTGCGTCAGCCACTTCAACAACTGGCTTTTCGATTACGATTCCTGAGAGATCGCCAACTTCGAATTCAGGCATCAACTCATAAGAAACATCGAGATCAAGGTCGCGTTTTCCATCCAAGATTTCGTTTGCTTCGTCTTGATCTTCTGTCATTTCGATTGCCGGCTGCATGGCTGGGCGCTCTTTACGCTCTTCCAATGCTGCTTGGCTGGACTGGGTGACCGTTTCTTGAACGATGTCAGCCATGACCGAACGGCCATATGTTTTCTTCAAATGCGCAAGCGGCACTTTACCCGGGCGAAAACCGTTGATGCGAACCTGGTCTTTAATCTCGACAAGCTTGTCCATCATCTTCGCTTCTAATTCAGAAGCTGGAATAGTGATTTTCAAACCGCGCTTCAGGCCATCCGATAGGGTTTCAGTGACTTGCATCGTCGTGTTTCCTTATTCAATCAAATATGCCCGCAATGATATGCGGGCCATGTGTGCACAGATATAAGAAGGTAGCTTGTTCAACTTCACCTTACAATGTTCACATCCTTTTCCAAGTCAGCTTCGGAATTTCCGATCTTGCTGCTTGAGAGGATGGTGCGGGCGGAGGGACTTGAACCCCCACGTCTTGCGACACCAGAACCTAAATCTGGCGTGTCTACCAATTTCACCACGCCCGCTCATTGTAAGTCACGAAGTCAAGAACGAGGATGCCCTCATTAAATCTTGAAATCAGGCGCCTCTATAACACCCAGAAACGTGTGGTCAAATTAAAAAAGCTCAAAAAAAGCATCGTTTTAGATTTTTTTTTTGAAATCGTTGAAATTGATGCGTTTCACATCGATAAAAACAGGCTATCGCGCCCTGCTCTATCTGATTACAATTTCCTCACAGGCAGGCAGAGTTTAAACCGCACAACTTAATGCCGCCTAATAATTAAACAGTTGCCTAATTATCAACCATCACATATGCCTACTTTTTAGACACCCTGATGCTGCGTCTCAAAAAAAGCATGGTTGGACGTTCAATAATCATTCAACACGCTAGCCTCTTGGTTTTTTGTTTCGCCATCCAAATTTGGCACAAGGAATGCATAGGGTGAGTATAACCACGCAATGGGCTCGACTGTTTGCTGTGCGCCCGTTAGGCAAAATGAACAACAAGGAATTGAATTTCGTGAAAAAAATTGAAGCGATCATCAAGCCGTTCAAATTGGACGAAGTGAAAGAGGCAATTCAAGAAGTGGGGATTCAAGGCATCACTGTCGTCGAGGCAAAAGGTTTTGGCCGTCAAAAGGGCCACACCGAGCTTTATCGCGGTGCTGAATATGTTGTGGACTTTCTGCCGAAGGTAAAAGTAGAGGTCGTTGTATCTGACGACAATCTTGATGCCACCATTGAAGCTATTCGCAATGCCGCTCAAACGGGACGCATTGGTGATGGCAAAATATTCGTCACAACAATCGACGACGTAATTCGAATTCGTACCGGAGAATCGGGCGAAGAAGCCATTTAAGAGGCAGTAGTAGGCAATTGCCTGAAATTTGTGCATTCGTGCCGTAACAAACTAATGACGGCATGGTATAGAAACCGCCAAAATCGCTAATAGCGATTGAAGCTAATGATAGAGTGACTAAGGAAACTGGCTTATGACATCAGCTAATGACATTTTAAAAACAATCAAAGACGAAGACATTCAGTATGTAGATCTTCGTTTCACAGACCCACGCGGTAAAATGCAGCACGTAACAATGCATTCTTCATGCGTTGACGAAGACATGTTCGCTGATGGCGTTATGTTTGACGGCTCTTCGATCGGTGGTTGGAAAGCAATCAACGAGTCAGACATGGTTATGATGCCTGACACATCAACAGTAACGGCAGACCCGTTCTACGCTCAATCAACTCTCGCAATCTTCTGCGACATTCTTGAGCCAGACAGTGGCGAAGCTTACAACCGTGACCCACGCATGACTGCTAAGAAAGCAGAAGCTTATGTGAAGTCATCAGGTGCTGGCGACAATGTATTCATGGGCCCTGAAGCTGAGTTCTTCATCTTTGACGATGTGAAATTCTCAACAGACCCATACAAAACTGGTTTTGAACTTGATTCTGTAGAGCTTCCGTCAAACTCGGATTCTGACTACGAAGCAGGCAACATGGGCCACCGTCCACGCACTAAAGGCGGCTACTTCCCAGTAAACCCAATCGATTCTGGCCAAGACATCCGTGGCGAAATGCTTTCAGTTATGGGTGAAATGGGCGTTTTGATTGAGAAGCACCACCACGAAGTGGCGGCAGCTCAGCACGAACTCGGCATGAAATTCGCGCCGTTGACACAAGTTGCTGACCACCTACAAATCTACAAGTACTGCATCCACAATGTTGCACATGCCTATGGCAAAACAGCGACATTCATGCCGAAGCCTGTCTTTGGTGACAACGGTACTGGCATGCACGTTCACCAGTCTATCTGGAAAGACGGCGAGCCTACATTTGCTGGTTCTGAATATGCTGGCCTTTCTGAAAGCTGCCTCTTCTACATCGGCGGTATCATCAAGCACGCTAAAGCATTGAACGCTTTCACTAACCCATCAACCAACTCATACAAGCGTTTGGTTCCTGGCTACGAAGCACCTGTTCTACTTGCTTACTCAGCGCGTAACCGTTCCGCTTCTTGTCGTATTCCTTTCGGCAACAGCCCGAAAGCAAAACGTGTTGAAGTTCGCTTCCCAGATCCAACAGCCAACCCATACCTTGCATTCTCTGCAATGTTGATGGCTGGCCTTGACGGCATCAAGAACAAAATTCACCCAGGTGAAGCAATGGACAAAGATTTGTACGATCTGCCACCAGCAGAACTTGCAGAAATCCCAACTGTTGCTGGTTCACTTCGTGAAGCTTTGAACAGCCTTGAAGAAGATAACGACTTCCTTTGTGCAGGTGACGTCTTCGATAAAGACCAAATCGAAGCTTACATGGAGCTTAAGTGGGAAGAAAATACTGTTTATGAGCAGACACCACACCCAGTTGAATTCGATCTTTACTACTCAGTTTAATCGAATTTTATAACGCTCCCGTTGCAAAACGGGTTCTCCCGAGTATGAAAACCGCCGGTTATATTGCCGGCGGTTTTTCTTTTTGGTCATGCCACGTTGATATTTTAAACAGCGTCCCCCCTAGACTTTCTGCCAATACATTTTAGAACGAAGAATGTTGGAGGCTCGAAATTCGGGCAATAGGAGAGATAAGTTTGTTCGATATTCGAGATATGCAGCTGTTGGTAGCGCTGGAACGACACGGTCATTTTGCCCGTGCGGCTGATGATTGCGGCATTTCGCAACCTGCGTTTTCTGCCCGCATCCGAAATCTCGAGCTTGGCCTTAATGCTTCCATCGTGCTTCGGGGCAATCGCTTTATGGGCTTTACGCCCGAAGGTGAAATTGTTCTCACATGGGCGCGTAAGCTACTTGAAGATGTTGATGGCATGAAACAAGAGCTAACGGCGGCGAAATCAGGCCTTGAAGGAAGTTTGCGCATTGGCGTTATTCCAACAGCCCTCGCCTTTGCCGCAGGCTTGCCAGCGCTCATTCGTGCAGATCAACCCAAACTGAAAGTGGAAATTGTGTCCGCGTCATCAGTTGAGATCAAACGCGGTCTGGATAATTTCTCATTTGGTGCTGGCATATCCTACATTGAAGACACATCCACGCCGACCACGACAAGCACGTTGCTTTACGATGAAGAATACGTTCTGCTTGCACCAGAGCATATGGTCAGCGGCAAAAAAGATGAAATCACATGGCGTGACGCAGCGAAGCTTCCATTGTGTTTGCTTTCAAAGAGCATGAGAAACCGTCGCATTATTGATGAGATATTCTCAAGTATCGAGGTTGATGTTGAACCCGTGCTTGAAACCAACGCGCTTACGGTTTCTATGGCGCAGGTGGAAAATGGCACAGCCGCAACAATCGTGCCCCGCCCTGTCGTGAATGTCTTTGGCGAGCATTCAAACACGAAGGCACTTGATCTAGTGGACCCTGTCGCACAACGCCCCATCGGGTTGCTGCTTCCACAGCGCCAACCAGCACCGCCAGCCCATGCGGTTTTAAGCAATGCTGCAAAGCAGTTGGTCGCGGACTAATCCACGATAACAAATGCTGATTGCGCGTTCTGTACTTAAAATTTGATGTGAAAGCACGGTCTCAACTAGCGTCATCCAAATTGTTGGAGAAATCGCGATGTTGAAAAACGTTGAGCGTAAGGGTGTTTGGAAAGACGGAACTGGCAAAGGGCGCAAAACGCCTAAGGGCCGTCAACTCGATGATCAAGCCCTAATTGAAGTTCGTGAACTGCTTGGTGATAAGCCGCGCCGTCGGGATTTGCTGATCGAGCACCTGCATCTTATTCAAGATAAGTTCAAATGCTTGTCGTCAGACCACCTTCGTGCTCTCGCAGAAGAAATGAAGCTTGCGCAGGCGGAAGTCTATGAAGTGGCAACTTTTTACGCTCACTTTGACGTTGTACGCGAAGGCGAGCAAACGCCGCCTGATCTCACTATCCGTGTTTGCGACAGCCTTTCTTGTGAATTGGCGGGCGCTCAAGAGCTTTTGAAAGACCTTGGCGATAAATATGGTGGCGGCGGTAATGTCCGCGTTCTTCGTGCACCTTGTATGGGCCGCTGCGATACCGCGCCAACACTGGAGCTTGGCCATAATCATATTGACAACGCGACAGCTGAGAAAGTTGAAGCAGCCGTTGCAAGCGGTGATACCCATCACAAAATGCCAGACTATCAAACATTTGACGCTTACAAAGCAGATGGTGGCTATGACGCGCTAACAAAATTGCGCGATGGCAGCCAAACACCCGATGACGTGCAAGACACCATCTTAGAAGCGGGCCTTCGTGGTCTTGGTGGCGCTGGTTTTCCGTCTGGCAAAAAATGGTCATTCGTTCGCATGGAAGCTGGCCCGCGCTATTTGGCGGTCAACGGTGATGAAGGCGAACCGGGTACATTCAAAGATCGCTACTACTTAGAGCGTACGCCTCACCTTTTCCTTGAAGGCATGTTGATTGCGGCTTGGGCAGTTGAGGCCGATACGTGCTTTATCTATATGCGCGATGAATACCCAGCCGTGCTTGAAATTCTAGCGACTGAAATCAAAGCGCTTGAAGCGGCTGGTCTTGTGGCTGAAGGTTATATTGATCTTCGCCGTGGGGCTGGCGCTTATATCTGCGGCGAAGAAAGTGCCATGATCGAATCGATTGAAGGCAAGCGTGGCATCCCGCGCCATCGTCCGCCATTTGTAGCCCAAGTTGGCGTCTTCAATCGTCCGACCTTGGTTCATAACATCGAGACACTCCACTGGATAACGCGCATTATGCGTGAGGGACCACAAGTGCTTTCGTCAACGGAGAAGAACGGACGCAAAGGTTTGCGTTCTTATTCAGTCTCTGGCCGTGTCAAAGAGCCAGGCGTCAAACTGCTTCCTGCTGGCTCCACGATCACAGACATCATTGAAGCCTGCGGTGGCATGTTGGATGGGCACGAGTTTAAAGCCTATCAACCAGGTGGCCCGTCTTCTGGCCTCCTGCCCGCGTCCATCAACGATGTGCCGCTTGATTTTGATACATTACAGCCCCTTGGCACCTTCATCGGTTCTGCGGCGGTTGTGGTGCTGTCAGATAAAGACAGTGCGCGTGATGCAGCGCTCAACATGCTGAAGTTCTTTGAAGATGAAAGCTGCGGCCAATGTACGCCGTGTCGTTCTGGCTGTGAGAAGGCTGTGAAGCTGATGCAAGCCGACACATGGGACCAAGACCTCCTCACCGACCTTTGCGACGTGATGGCAGACGCCTCCATTTGCGGCCTCGGGCAAGCAGCGCCAAACCCGATTAAACTGACCATGAAGCATTTCTCTAACGAAATTGAAGGACGCTAATCATGTTGGAAACAAACCAAGATAACCGCGTTACCTTCACGCTGAATGGTAAAGAGATTAAAGCCACCAAAGGCAAAACCATTTGGGAAGTAGCCAAAGCAGATGGCAATACGATCCCGCATCTTTGCCATAAAGATGCAAGCGGCTACCGCCCAGATGGCAATTGCCGTGCTTGTATGGTGGAAGTGGAAGGCGAGCGCACGCTTGTGGCGTCTTGTATTCGTCCTGTGGCTGACGGCATGGTCGTTACCACAGATAGCGAACGGGCTGAAAAATCGCGTAAAATGGTGATGGAGCTTTTGCTCACGGACCAACCTGATCGCGATGTGGCGCATGATAAGTCATCTCATTTTTGGGATATGGCTGACGTTCAAGACGTATCTGAAAGCCGCTTTTCAGCGATTGAAAAAGAATTCGTTCCGCTGCTGGATTCAAGCCATGTCGCCATGCGCGTCAATCTTGATGCTTGCATCCAATGTAACCTTTGCACCCGCGCATGCCGTGAAGTGCAGGTGAATGATGTGATTGGCATGTCGGGCCGTGGCAAGACCTCCGAAATCACCTTTGATATTCACGACCCGATGGGCTCATCCACTTGTGTTGCTTGTGGCGAATGTGTGCAAGCTTGCCCAACAGGTGCGCTGATGGAAGCCAATGTGCTTGATGACAATCAAGTAGGTGACAGCGCAGACTTTGACCGCGAAGTGCAATCTGTTTGTCCTTATTGCGGGGTTGGTTGCCAGCTTTCTTTCAAAATCAAAGACGAAAAAATCGTCCGCGTTGAAGGCGTTGAAGGCCCAGCGAATGAAAACCGTCTTTGCGTAAAAGGCCGCTTTGGTTTTGACTATGTTGACCACCCTCACCGTTTGACCAAACCAATGATCCGCCGTGATGATGCGCCAGAAAAAGGCCTTAACGTTGATCCGAACAACCCGTGGACCCATTTCCGTGAAGCATCATGGGAAGAAGCGCTGGATGTTGCAGCGGGCGGTTGGAACAAGTTGAAAGAATCGCACGGCGGCCCGTCTATTGCGGGCTTTGGTTCTGCTAAATGTTCGAATGAAGAAGCGTATCTCTTCCAAAAGCTTATCCGTCAGGCCTTCAAGCATAACAACGTTGACCACTGCACCCGTCTTTGCCACGCCTCTTCTGTGGCAGCCTTGATGGAGAACGTTGGTTCTGGTGCGGTAACGGCTACTTTCAACGAGATTGAAAATGCAGATGTGGCCATTGTTATTGGTGCAAACCCGACGGAGAACCATCCTGTTGCTGCGACCTATTTCAAGCAGTTCTCAAAACGTGGCGGCAAGCTCATTGTCATGGACCCTCGCGGCCAAGGCTTGAAGCGTCATGCCTCGCACATGTTGCAATTCCGCCCCGGTGCGGATGTGGCGATGCTCAATGCGATCATGCATGTGATTGTCGAAGAAAAACTTTACGACGAGCAGTATATTCAAGCGTTCACAGAAAACTGGGACGCGATGAAAGAGCACCTCAAAGGCTTCCCGCCTGAGCGTATGGCAGACCTTTGCGGCATTGAGGCAGATGTTCTGCGCGATGTGGCACGCACCTTTGCGAACGCCAAAGCGGGTATGATCTTCTGGGGCATGGGCATTAGCCAGCACATTCATGGCACGGACAATTCCCGTTGCTTGATCTCGCTTGCGCTTATGTGTGGTCATGTTGGTCGTTCTGGCGCGGGTCTTCACCCATTGCGCGGTCAAAACAACGTGCAAGGCGCATCGGATGCCGGATTGATCCCAATGTTCTTGCCAGATTATCAGCCTGTCACCGATGACGGTGTGCGTGCTGCGTTCAACGACATTTGGCAGTCGGAAGATTGGTCGAGTGAACGTGGTCTGACCGTGGTCGAGATCATGGATGCGGTGCATGAGGGTAAAATCAAGGGCATGTATGTGCTGGGCGAAAACCCTGCCATGTCTGACCCTGATGTTGAGCACGCCCGCGACGCGCTAGCAGCGCTTGATCATTTGGTTGTGCAAGACATCTTCCTAACAGAGACGGCCAACTATGCTGACGTTATCTTGCCGGCCTCCGCATGGGCTGAGAAAACAGGCACGGTGACGAACACCAACCTTCAGGTTCAAATGGGCCGTCCAGCCATTGCCCCTCCAGGAGAAGCGCGGGAAGATTGGTCGATCACGGTTGATCTAGCAAACCGCCTTGGCCTCAACTGGGATTATAAGCACCCAAGTGAAGTTTTCGCTGAGATGAAACGCAGCATGAAGTCACTCGACAATATCACTTGGGACCGTTTGGAGAGCCAAGACGTGGTGACCTACCCGTCGCTCTCACCAGAAGATCCGGGCCAGCCGATTGTGTTTGGTGATGGTTTTCCGCGTGCAGAAGGTCGTGCGCGGTTTACGCCTGCACAAGTGACATCACCAGCAGAAGTGCCAGATGATGAGTTCCCGATGATCTTAACCACGGGTCGTCAATTGGAGCACTGGCATACAGGCTCCATGACACGCCGTACAATGGTGTTGGATGCTGTGGAACCACAAGCCAACGCATCGCTGCACCCACGCACGTTGCGCAAGATGGGTGTTCAACCAGGTGATATGATCGACATTGAGACCCGCCGCGGTGCTGTGTCTGTTATGGCGCGGGCAGATCGGGCGGTTGCAGAAGACATGGTGTTCATGCCGTTTGCGTTCGTGGAAGCAGCAGCAAACACACTAACCAACCCGCAGCTTGATCCATTCGGCAAAATTCCAGAGTTTAAATTCTCCGCCTGCCGCGTAGCAGCGACGAATAGCGGTGATTTAGAAGCGGCTGAATAGATAACCTCAACAAGTCACCAAATACAGAAACAAAAAAAGCCCCGCAATATTTGCGGGGCTTTTTAATTCAATATGTCTCGTCAATTAGCGACCAAGAATTTTGTTCCAAAGCGGTGCCGTTTTGATTGAAACACCAGCACGGATTGAGTGGATGCCACCAAGGTCAACGTTCACAGACCCAATGTTAGTATCGAACCCATCACTGCCTAAATCTGAATAGGTGTATTGAACACGTGCTGATACATAGTCAGTTAGTGCCGTTTCAACACCTGCGCCGGCCGTCCAACCAAATTGAAATTGGCTATCTGAGCCCAAAAGTGGCGCACTAAACCGAGCATTGCCATACGCTAAACCGCCCGTAACATAAGGCAAAACACGGTCAAAAGCATAACCAACTCGAGCACGAACAGATGACAAGGTTCTCAAATCAGTGGTTGAGACCCCGATATCAGTGTCTGCACCAGTGAATGAAAAATCGTTATCAATACCGAAAACAACATTGCCGCTTTGGAAGTTGTAACCGCCAAACACGCCGCCATGAACACCCTCTAAATCTGAGCCATCGAATGTTGTTCCTTGAACTGTTGCTTCTGCATTAGAACCAAAAACACCACCACCTTGGATACCAAAGTAAGCGCCACGCCAATCGTGAGTAGAGTCGACAACAACAGGAGCCGGAGCTGGATCGATGTCTGCAGCTTGCGCGCCTACGCTTGCTAGCATGGTTGATGCAAGCGCTAAGGAGATAAGATATTTCATGATGGGAGCTTTCTCGAAATAAAGGTAATCGTTGCAGCCTTATAGAGCCTCGTGGCTTTAAAAGACAACTTCTTTGCCATTGTTAGCCAAAGTTCATAAAAATTTGTGACCGAGAAAACACAAAAGCGCGGAATAACCGCGCTTTTGATTGAATTCATTAACTGCCGTTAAGAAATTTTTTGAAGCAACGAATCCACTGACGCTTTGGCGTCGCCGTAGAACATACGAGTATTCTCTTTGAAAAACAGTGGGTTTTCGATACCAGAATAACCAGCACCCTGTCCGCGTTTTGAGACAAACACTTGTTTTGCTTTCCAAACTTCAAGCACCGGCATGCCAGCAATTGGTGAGTTTGGATCATCTTGTGCAGCTGGATTGACGATGTCGTTTGAACCAACAACGATCACCACATCCGTATCTGGCAGATCATCGTTGATCTCATCCATCTCCAACACAATGTCATAAGGCACTTTCGCTTCTGCGAGCAGAACATTCATGTGGCCCGGCAAACGCCCCGCGACGGGGTGGATTGCAAAGCGCACGTTCTTTCCGGCTGTGCGAAGGCGTTTCGTCAGCTCTGAAACAGATTGCTGCGCTTGAGCAACGGCCATACCGTACCCTGGCACAATCACGACGCTGTCAGCCTCTTGCAACGCGGTTGCAACGCCGTCGGCATCAATGGCAACTTGCTCACCTTCAATTTCCATAGCTGGGCCAGATGCTCCGCCAAAGCCACCGAGGATAACGGAGACAAAGGATCGGTTCATCGCCTTACACATGATGTAAGA
>JBDVXS010000095.1:0-22899 GCA_039964305.1 Hyphomicrobiales bacterium | reverse complement strand
TGGTTTGCCCGCCTCATCGACTGAAATATCGTGAATGTCTAAGTCGCCGGTTGTGTAGCCGACACGCGGCAAATACAGTCGATCGAAATCGCCGTTGTAGAGTTCATTTTCCGCCAGAATGTTGTCAAACCGCCAAAGCTGATAAAGGTCGGCCACATAAAGTGTCTGCGAACTTGTATAAAGCCCCATTGCGCGGGTGAAGCTGCGCTGCATCATCGATAACGCGCCTTTGTCATCAACCCCGATCAAAAACAGTCGACCTGTTTGGTAGGAGGTGAAGGCGATGCTCGTCTTTTCTTGTTTCATCCAATCAACAAACTGACGTGAATGAGAAAAGGACATCGAGCGAATATCGTTTGCCGAAGATGTTGGATTAGAGGGGGGCGTCATAAATGTAAGCTTTTCCAAATAATTAAAATGCAGTAATGAAATAGATATTATTTCTTAAGGTTCAAAATTCAATGAACATTCTTTTTATTCATCAAAACCATGCCGCACAATATAAGCATTTTCTAAACTGGCTTGAAACTACGGGCGAACATCGCATTGTTTTCCTAACCCAGAAGCAAGAGCTTGGGCAGCCAGCAGGTCACCATATTATTGAGTATGTGCCAGACCATAGCCCAGCGGCAACGACCTATCCTTATGTGGTGGATTTTGAAAAATGCTGCGCCAATGGGGCGAAGGTTGCAGAGCTTTGTAAACACCTCGAAGGGCAGGGGTTCATTCCAGACATTATCATCGGCCATACGGGCTGGGGTGAGATGATGTTTTTGAAGGACGTTTGGCCAACTATTCCTGTTGTGAGCTATTTTGAGTATTTCTATTCAGCCAGTGGTGGCGCGGTGGGCTTTGATCCGGAGTTCCCAATCTCCGATGTTATGCCGCACATTATGACCGCACGAAATGCAACGAACCATCTTAGCTATGAGGCTTGCGATATTGGGCAAACGGCCACCGAGTGGCAAAAGACCCGATACCCATCAAGCTTCCATGAAAAGCTGAATGTTATCCATGAAGGCATCCGCACGGACCTATGTGCACCGAATAAGAAATCAAATGTTCAGCTTGGGCGTCTTGCAAATAAGGTAACGCGGGATGATGAGATTTTCACCTATATGGCACGGAATATGGAACCTGTGCGGGGCTTTCACACCTTCATGCGTGCCTTGCCAAAAATTCTGAAAACCAGACCGAATGCGCGGGTGTTGATTATCGGTGGCAGCAAAGTTTCTTATGGGCGCGAACTCGCCAAGGGCGATACTTATCGTGGTATGTTGGAGCAAGAAGTGGGCGACCAGATTGATTGGTCACGGGTTCATTTTTTAGGGCAGGTGCCTTATGAAATTTTCCTCGCTGTTATGCAGCTCAGCCGTTGCCATATCTATTTAACGGTGCCCTTCGTGCCGTCATGGTCGATGATGGAAACAATGAGCATGGGCGCGACAGTGGTGTCATCTAATGTGGAGCCGATCCGCGAGATTATTGACGATGGCAAAAACGGTTTCCTCGTCGATTTTTTGAACCCAGATGAACTTGCAGAAAAGACCATCGACGTGTTGAAGCACAACAGCAATTTCCACAAGGTCGGCAAAGCAGCGCGTCAGCATATTGTTGAAAATTATGATTTCAAAACCGCGATTTTGCCGAAATATACAGCGCTGCTTAATCAGGTGCTGCCGAGGGCTAAGCACTTGAAAGTCTGACGACTAGACACCTTCAAGGAATTTTTTGTGTACGAAGGTGAAGCCTTTAAGGTCGACGGAGATTTCTACACCGTTCAACGTTTTTGAGGCAAAGCCAATATGCAGCGTTTTGCCATCGCGCAATGCTTTAGCAAGCTCTGGCGTAAAGGGAACAACAGCGAGGCAGCCATCAGTCATGCAATGTTGGTAACCTATCACGGCGCCCTTACCGCGTTTCTCGCCTTTGGTGATCGCAAAGCGCACGCCATAAGGAAGGTTGACGGCTAGGGGCATCAAGAAGCGCATGACGGCGGTTTTCTTGTCTGCGTCGCGTGTCACAAACAATCGGGCGACAAGGTCTTTGCCATTATTATGTTTGATATCACGCTGGATTTGGCAGACCTTTTTACCGCTTGCGACATCTCCACATCCTACTTGCCAAGTTGATTGACTAACATGTGCTTTCTGAGCAACAGCCGCATTTAAGGTTAGTAAGTATCCCGCGACCAATGTGAGGCCGATCACCATAAATTTTTGCATCTTGAATATTTCCGTTTTAAAAATATAATATAAATCAGTTGGTTAACTTATGTAAATTTCAAGCTTGTTTTATTCTTATTGTTTTGGCTGAAAAAAGCCTGCTGATCAACTGCTGTCACGTTATATATCAATCGTTGACACGGGTGTGAACGTGGTTCAGACAAGCCCCATAATTCTTTTACGGTTTCATGCAATGGTTTTTAAATTGGTAAGAACGCGCATGAAATAACTGAGCGACCAAGTGCTGGACTACATTAAACCTACTCGGGAAACCGCGCCTGCTTTAACAAGCATGGTGCTCCACCCTTTGAATTATGCCGTCTTCAGTTTTGCTTCGTTGTTCTTTTTCATTTTCTTCGCAGAAAACAGATTTGGTGGCCCATCGCTCGTTGGTCAGATTGTTTATACCATCTTGTGGTCAGTCCTTTATTTTTCGATCCTTGTGTTTTTTATTCATCGTCTATCCAACTTTTTCGTTCGGCGTAACGTGCCATTATTGTTTGTTGTCGTTCTCAGTTTTTTGACCGCTTCGATCTTTGAAGCAACGATTGGGCATTATTTTATTACGCCTGACCAGAGCGATGCGCCACGTTTCTTTTGGCATATTTTTGCGATGATGAGCGTTAGCATTCCAGGTATCGTGGTGAACCTTCTTTACCACGAGAAAAATGCACGAAAGGCCCTTAGTGATGAGGCTGATAAGGTTCCTTATTGGATGCCAGTTAAGCGCGCGGTGGTTGAGCAGGCCGAAGAGCCGCTCATGCTGGAACTACCAGAAGCGGTTCGTGGACCTGTGCTGAGCATCCATGCTGCCAGCCAGTATGTGCAAGTTACAACGACAAACGGGACGAGTGAACTTCGTATGTCTTTGAGCAAAGCAATTGAAGGGCTACCCAATACGCAGGGCTTGCGGGTGCATCGTTCCCATTGGTTGCAAGAGCAACAGATTAAAAGCTTGGTCTATAAAGATGGCAACCCTCGCGTCATCGACAGCTTTGGTGAAACCTATCCTGTGAGCAGGAAGCAGGTCAGTTCAATCAAAAATCTTTTGAACTTAACGGGCTAGATGGACGCGCTCATGGGGCCTGAAAGCAAACGGTTTAATCTAGAATTTTGTTAACTATGACAGCGTTGCTCGCAACATTTCCAGCGTCAAACGTATATTTTCTGCGGTTTTTGACGTCAACTTATTGCACGTTGTTTTTTATGTGTGTTTATTCCTATCCCATTAGTTACCGGTTTGTTAATGCGCTTAATTGCTCGTCAGCAAGTTCGTAAGAAAAATAAAATTAGAAAAATAATTGCTCGGTGCATAAGGGCCAGTTGCCTGAAGCACCTGACTTAACTTTTGAAAATATACCAGCGATTGGCTGATCGTTGGGTGAGATTTAAGGGCGGCTGACATAGCCGTTTTATACTGGGGTTGGACTATGATGAATCGCTACACTCGTCGCCGCGCGGAAGCTCTTGCTCGTCAATCTAAATTACAGCAAACAGGTGCTACTCACCCTTCACCCCAAAATAGCTCAGCGCTACCAACATGGCGCATGGCACTTCTTGGTTCTGCCGCTATTGGTGCGATGGCTGTTTCTGGCGATGTGGGGCATGCAAATTTTGTCGCAAGCGGAGGACCAACTGCGGGCGCGGATTCTATTACAGTTTCAACTAGTGATTTGATTGATGGCGGAACAGTTGATTTTCTTGCTGGCAACGACACGATTTCGTTCGGTGTGAATGTACACATATTCAGCGCGAACGGCGCCACGGTAACAGGCGGCGATGATGATGATACAGTCCAGCTAAGTAGCAACCGGGTTGGCGAAGGGGATAGCGGTGCCGTTACGGGCGGCACGGGTAATGATTCTATCGCGCTTAGCAATTCTTCCGACATCGGTAGAAATGCAGGTAGCACGGGCACGGTTCTGGGTGATTTGGGCGATGATACGATAACGCTCATCAGCAGCCGCGTGGGCTATTCTGGCGCAGGCACGGTTTCTGGTGGTGATGGGGTGGATAGTATCGCTCTGAGTTTTTCCGATATCGGCTATCAATCCTCAGGCACGGGCACGGTTCTAGGCGATTTGGGCGATGATACGATAACCCTCGACGTCAGCCGTGTTGGCGATGAGGGCGCAGGCACTGTTTCTGGTGGTGATGGTTCGGATAGTATTGAGCTGAGTGCTAGTTCCAATATCGGTAACGAATTAGGTAGCACGGGCACGGTTCTGGGTGATTTGGGCGATGATGCAATAACGCTCAATAACAGCGATGTGGGCAATGCTGGCGCAGGCACTGTTTCTGGTGGTGATGGTGCGGATAGTATTGCGCTGAGTAATAGTTCCAGTATCGGTGACTATTCAGGTAGCACGGGCGTGGTTCTGGGTGATGTGGGCGATGATACGATAACACTCGACGGCTTTAGCTCCGTGGGCAATTCGGGCGCAGGCACGGTTTCTGGTGGTGATGGTGCGGATAGTATTGCGCTGAGTGCTAGTTCCAATATCGGTAACAGTGCATCCAGCACGGGCACGGTTCTGGGTGATTTGGGCAATGATACGATAACCCTCGACCGCAGCGCCGTGGGCAATTCTGGCGCAGGCACGGTTTCTGGTGGTGATGGTTCGGATAGTATTGCGCTTACAAATGGTTCTGTGCTTGCTGAAGGTGCGGGTAGCACAGGCCAAGTTTTAGGTGATGCGGGCCAGGATACAATCTTTCTCGATGGTAGCACGGTTGGTCGTTTTGGCGCTGGCACGGTGTCTGGTGGTGCGGACGATGATTCCATCGTACTCTTCGATGGTTCACACCTTGCTTCAGAGAACGGCAGCTCAGCTCAGGTTCTGGGTGATGCGGGTGACGATACAATTACTTTTAATGGAAGCCGCGTTGGTGATGAAGGCGCTGCTACTGTTGATGGCGGAACGGGTAATGATTCTATTGCGCTCACCTATGAATCTTCGCTTGGTGAAGAGGTGGACGGCACAGGTCAGGTGCTTGGCGGTGCAGGTGATGATACAATCACGTTAAATGACATGGCTGTTGTTGGGCGTTTGGGCGCAGGCACTGTTTCTGGCGGCGAAGATAATGATTCCATCGCGATCACGAATGAAGCTCACATCGGTTCTTTGTCAGGCAGTACGGGTATAGTGCTGGGTGATGCGGGTAGCGATACGATCACCATTGATTATAGTGCAGTCGGTTATGAAGGTGCAGCTACTGTTTCAGGCGGTGCAGATAATGATTCCATAGCACTAACTGACGACGCGGATATTGGTCGTGAGGCGGGCAGCACGGGTATAGTTCTGGGCGATGCTGGTAATGATACGATCACCATTGACGATAGTGCAGTCGGTAATGATGGCTCTGCTACTGTCTCAGGCGGGGCTGATGACGACTCAATTTCCATCACAGGCACATCATCCATTAATGCAACCTCGCAAGTGTTGGGCGATGCGGGCAACGATACCATTTCAATAGATAGCTCTATTACAATTGCCGCAGGTGCCACGATTGATGGCGGGGTAGGTTTTGGCGATGTGCTCAGCGTTAATTTTGTAGCAGGTGGCAACGCAATCGACTTTAGCGGTTTCGATAATTTTGAACTCGTTGATCTTAACGGAAACGCTACTGTGGATATTGCGGCTTTGCCAGCTGATTTCTCAATTGTGGGCATTGGCGGCAATTCAACCATCACGCTTGCGACAACAACAGTCTCAGATTTGTTTCGGATTGATGGCACCTTGCAAGGCACTGCGGGCGCAGATAGCGTCACGCTTAACCCTAGTTCTGTAATTGGACGTGACGAGAACACCGCTGGCCAGTTGCTGGGCGATGTAGGGGCGGATACGATTACGCTCGATAACGGCTATGTCGGCTTCTCGGGAGCTGGTACAGTATCTGGCGGTGCGGACAATGATTCAATCGTGATAAGCAATCGCACCAACCTTGGTTATGCTAGCGGCAGTACAGGCCAAGTTCTGGGCGACGGGGGTGAGGATACAATCACGCTTGATCGCGCCTATGTCGGTCGTTCCGGCTCTGGTACAGTTGATGGCGGTGCGAATAATGATTTAATCACGATCAGCAATGCTTCCGGCATTGGTCGTAACGATGGCGGTGCGGGCCAAGTTTTGGGTGGTGTGGGCGAGGATACCATCACAATAAATGGCAGCAACATCGGTCAATCTGGTTCCGCTACAGTCTCTGGCGGTGCGGACAATGATTCAATCGCAATCAGCAGTATTTCAAACATTGCTAATAATGCAAGCGGCACGGGACAAGTTCTGGGTGAAGAGGGTGACGATACAATCACGCTCGATAGAAGTGTTGTCGGCAGTAGAGGCGCTGCTACAGTCTCTGGCGGTGCGGGTAATGATTCTATCGCGCTTAGCACGTTTTCTAACATTGGCAATCGAGCAGGCAGCACGGGTCAAGTCCTTGGTGATGCGGGTGATGATACGATTACGTTGGCGGATTCGTACGTGGGCGATTCGGGTGATGCTACTGTCTCGGGTGGTGAGGGTAATGATTCCATAGCGCTCAGCGGTGCATCCGTTATTGCTCGTTTCAACGACGCCACAGGGCAAATCCTAGGCGATGCTGGCAATGACACGATTACGTTGGATGATACTGACGTCGCCGTTTCTGGCGCGGCCACTGTTTCAGGTGGTGATGGTGCTGATAGTATCTCTTTTGATGATGCTGCCCTTGCATTAAATCAAGGGGCAACGGCACAGGTTCTGGGTGATGCAGGTAATGACAGTATTACAATCTCTAGCTCGCTGATTGGTGGTGCTGGTCAAGCAACCGTTGATAGTGGCGATGATGATGATGTCATTACACTGACGCCAGTGGTGTTCGGTTCTCGCACTACACTTGGCGAGCAAGCGGGCAGTGAAGGCGTGATCCTTGGTGGCGATGGTGACGACTCGGTTTCTCTCGGCAACGCCGCAATCGGGGGTGATGGAGCTGGCCGTGTCGACGGCGGTGATGGTGCCGATTCCATCGCTATTGATAATGGCGAAGTAGGCTCATACGTTGGCAGCTCAGGACAAATTCTGGGCGGTGACGGTGGTGATACGATAAGCATTTCAGATACCAATGTTGGCGATGAGGGCAATGCCACTGTCGATGGCGGCGAAGGTGATGATGCAATCGCGCTTGAAAATGGTTCGTCGATTGGTTTTGAAGCTACAGCCTCAGGCCAAGTGCTGGGTGGTGCTGGTTCAGACACTATTGCAATCACAGGTTCGTCTGTTGGTGAAGAAGGTTCCGCAACAGTTTCTGGTGGCGCTGATGGCGACAGCATTACGATTGATGGCATGTCTGCGGTAGGTTTCATGGCTGGTGGTTCTGGCCAAGTGCTTGGTGATGGCGGCGATGACACAATTGCCGTTGTTGCTTCTGCAATCGGCTACAATGGTTCAGGCACTGTTGATGGTGGCGAGGGTGCTGATAACATCTCCTTTGACGCTGCTGTGGTTGGTCTTAATGCTGGATCGAGCGGGCAAGTTCTCGGTGGTGCAGGCAACGACACAATTTCGTTTAATGATACTGATATTGGTGTTGATGGTGCCGCAACCATTGATACGGGCGCGGGCGATGACAGCATCACGCTAACGGGCGCAACCGAAATTGGCGGCAATGCCAGTATCACAACAGGGGCAGGCAATGACACGGTGTCATTCGAGCTAACAGTTGAAATTGACGACAACTCAATCGTTGATGGTGGAACAGGCACAGACACTTTGATTGTGCTGACTGATAGCGATCAAGAAATTTCCGCCGATGCGATCCAAGGTTTCGAACGGTTCGCGGCTTCTGGTGGCGGCAACTTAACATTGACCGGTGATGCTAACTTCACCGAAGGGTTAGGGTCCTCTGATGGCGGCACTCTTGTCACTCAAGATAATGTGGTCACATCTAACATTGTCGTTGATGAGAATTCGATCTTCGAGGTTGGTGGTACATTGCGTTCAAATGGAACTGGTGTTGCAGGCGGCGCGAACCCTGGTAATGGCCAAACCATCGTTGAAGAAAGTACATTGAACAACAACGGCACCTTCATAAGTTCTGGTGGTACATTTGTTGAAGAAGGTGGCGTGCTATCTGGTAACGGTATTTTCGAAGGGCTTGTGACTGCGAACGACGGTATTATCTCACCGGGTAATTCAATTGGCGTTCAAACTTTCAACAGCGGCCTCACATTGAATAGTGGCACCACCTTAATCATTGAGGTGAGTGATACGGGCGTTGACCGCGTGAATGTCGTCGGTCAGGTCGCGATTAATGGTGCAACCTTGCAACTTGATGATTTCGCGCCTGTTGCAGATGACTTGAACGCAACCGTTACCATCGTGGACAATGATGGCACAGACGCCATTACTGGTTCAGGCTTTGGAACAATCGTTGATAATCTCGCGTTCTTAGACCCAACTGTCGTGGTCAATGGTGGTGATGGCAATGATGTAACATTGCAGCTTGTTCCGACAGCAACACAATCAGCGATTAGTCCTTCGCGGATTAATGTTGCGAGTATTGCCGTTACACCTAATCAAGCAGCAATTGCCGCAGCGTTTGATAGTACGCCAGACACCAACAGCGATATTCAAACTCTTCTCAATGAATTGACCCCACTAACATTTGCTCAAGCGCGAACAGCGGTGAATAGCCTTTCTGGTGAAACCCATGCATCAACCCAGTTTGCAACTGGTTCAGCAGGTCTTTTCGTTGGCGATAGTTTTAATAATGCTTTGAACGGTTTTGCTCTTGGTGATCAAGCGCGCGCCAATGCTGGCAACAAACAAACGGCTTCAGCAATTCAAGCGCTAGCTCTCGCCCCTGGTGAAACGGCTTCACGCTCTTATGCTGCTGATCTTGTGTTGTCTGAAAAGGCCGCAAAACAAGATCGTGGTTATGTGTTTGGCCGTGGTCTCTTCCGTCAATCCAACATTGATGCAGACGCCAACGGTGGAGCAACCGAAACACAAAACCGAGGTTTTGTTGCTGGTGGCGGCATAAACTTCAATGAGCGCTTTGCAGCCGGTGTTGGTGTTGGTTATCTCAGAACCGATATCGATGTTAATTCGCTCAATAGTGAATCAGAAACAGATGCGATCGTTGCCAATATTCATGCGCGATATAAACAGAATAATTATGACCTGACGGGTAACCTTGGTTACACCTTCTCCAATATCGAGACAGAACGTCGTGTTGCTGTTGGTGCGTTTAATCAAACAGCCCGTGCGAACTATGACGCGGACACCGTGTTTGGTAGTGCTGAGGCTGGCTACACAACTGTATTGAACCAGTTTGCCTTTAGACCATTTGTGGGTGGTGCATTCTCATTCACCAGCACAGATGGATTTACTGAAACTGGGGCAGGAGGTGTCAATCTTGTAACGGCTTCTTCTGATAACACCTTGGGCCAGTTTACAGCTGGTGTGAGTGCTTCCACGCAGTTTAACATTGGACCTGCTCTGGTCGTGCCGCGTATTGAAGTGGCTTATGATCAACTTCTTGGTGACGTAACACCAGCAACCACCGCAGCCTTCCAAGCGGGTGGCGCGAGCTTTAGCTCCGTTGGTGCAACACCTGGCCGCTCCCGTGGGCGCATCAGTGCTGGCTTTGCAGCCGTCCTATCAGCGCGGGTCAACAGCTTCATTGAGTATCAAGGTGTCTTCTCAAGCAACGATCGCACCCACGCAGTAAGATCAGGGTTGCGGGTAAAATTCTAGGCTGGCGGTATAGTCCGCATTATGGGTGGAGTTTTGGTAGTAAGATACCAGCTGCTAAACCCTATAACTTACAAGAATGCTTGGTTATCGGTGTCGGTGAGGGAGAAAGCTGACACTCTCTCCTTGACCATCGTGTTTTAAATGCGATCCATTAGAACAGGCAGATCACGCCGCTTCCTGAGCACGTCGCCACAGTGGGAATGGATCAGGGTAATCTGGTAATTCATCGACTGCTGTAGCTGTTAGAACAGGGACCAAGCAACTGTCCAAACGTGCTTTCAACTTCGGCCAATCAATATCGGCGCCAATGAACACAATCTCTTGGCGACGATCGCCCCAAAGGTCTTCCCAATTGGCTTTCATATAAGCTTTTAGGCTGTCGTGATCTGGCCATTGTTCTTTCGGCACTGTCGCCCACCATTGCCCCATAGGGGAAACGGAAGATAGAGCACCAGCAAGCGAATATTCCGCAACCCATTCAGGCCGCGAGGCGATCCAGAAATGTCCTTTTGCTCGGATAACACCGGGCAAATTACCGTTGAGTACTTCGGCAACCTTTTCAGGAATGAAAGGCTGGCGCGCACGATACACATAGGATGTTACGCCATATTCTTCAGTTTCAGGTACGTGGTCGGCAAAGCCATAAAGCTCCTTAGCCCACATGGGGTGTTCGTGAGCTTTTTGGAAATCGAATAGACCGGTTTCAAGGATTTCGCTTGCTGCGACATCGGAATGGTCGACCTCAATAATCTTTGTATCAGCATTGAGGCTTCGGATGATTTTACGGGCAGCGTCCACACGCTGCGGCCCTGCATCACTGACTTTGTTCAAGACGACCACATCGGCAAATTCGATTTGGTCTGTGAGAAGATGAACAAGCGTGCGCTCATCTTCCTCACCAAGTGTTTCGCCTCGGTCACTCAAGAAGTCATGGGAAGAATAATCTTTCAACAAATTGACGGCATCAACCACGGTCACCATCGTATCAAGTCGTGACACATCGGAGAGGCTGTCACCTGCTTCGTCTTCAAACTCAAACGTTGCAGCGACAGGCAATGGCTCGGAGATGCCAGTTGATTCAATAAGCAGGTAATCGAACCTGTCTTCTTTTGCTAATCGGCGCACTTCTTCCAACAGGTCGTCCCGCAACGTACAGCAAATACAGCCATTGGACATTTCAACCAAGGTCTCTTCGGTGCGGCTTAAATTGGTGTTGGCATTCACAAGGTCAGCATCGATATTGACCTCAGACATGTCGTTTACAATGACTGCAACACGCCGCCCTTCGCGATTGTTCAAGACGCGGTTGAGTAGTGTGGTTTTTCCGGCTCCAAGAAAACCCGAGAGAACCGTAACAGGAAGTCGTTTATCAGTCATCGCACAAAACTCCTTGTGGATTGAATTTCACGTAACTTTATAAGTTGCTAGATTTATGTAACTTGCACAGTTACTAGACTTATGCAACTGCAATTGTTACGTGTTTCCACAAACTGGGGAAAATCATCGATGAAACGTAACAGTCGCCTATCGCTCGCGCTGCACACGCTCGGCCATATGGCCGTAGAGCAGGGTGAGCCACGAACCTCTGCCCATATTGCAGCCCATGCCGGCACGAACCCTGTTGTGGTTCGACGCGTCTTAGGGCGCTTGCGAGAAGCAGGGCTTTTGATTTCTGAAAAGGGACATGCCGGCGGATGGAAACTGGCTAAGTCTCCAACTGAAATTTCTTTGGCGGATGTTTATTTGGCCCTTGATGAAAAACTTATCGCGACAGATAAGGCAGATGAAGAGCCGAATTGCTCTCTCGAATACGCGCTTCGCAATCAAGTCTCAGCGGTGATGGAAGATATTGAGCGCACATTAATCGAGCGGTTGAGCAGCACGACCATTGCTGAGGTGTGCAAACTCAAGACGTCATAAGCTTATTATCGGCTAGATACAGATGAACCATACCGTGAAGAAGCATGGGTTTATACCTAGCCTGACACGTTCCAGCCTCAGGTTTTATTCCCTGCTTCAAGTAAATGAGCAGGGAAGCTCTGACATTTTATACGGCATTTTGTTTGCCCGATTATTTTCTTTAGCTTGCGATATGTTCGAACAATCGAGCGACGGCCTCCGCACCGGGGTCAACATGCCCTTCGAGTTGTTGCGCATTTAAATAGGCTGCTCGGCCAGCTTTGGCTTGTAATATGGTTGCCGTGTGGTCCGCCCCTTTTCGTGCAGCGGTTGCGGCTTCACTTAGGCCTGTTTCTAGGCCCTCGAGAGCAGGTGCTAGTGCATCAATCATTGTGCGGTCACCAAGCTTTGCGCCGCCAATTTCTTGCATACGCAATAACCCTGCTTG
The DNA here is from genome assembly GCA_039964305.1 of Hyphomicrobiales bacterium. Taxonomy (GTDB): domain Bacteria; phylum Pseudomonadota; class Alphaproteobacteria; order Rhizobiales; family JACESI01; genus JACESI01. Next base: position 10,591 of record JBDVXS010000095.1, on the reverse strand, counting down.
AAGTGCTTCACGCATTGGAAGGCCGCTTGACGCGCCATCACCTGCAGCGGCGAAGAAAATGGCCAGCAAAACGCCAGAGGACCCACCCATAGTTTGACTGAGTTCCAGCCCAATCGCTCTGTATAATTGAGTATGATCTGCCAAGGGGAGGCGGTCCATTGCTTCAACCAAAGCACGCGATGCGCCTGCTAAAGTAGATCCTGTATCGCCATCACCTGATTTCGCATCGAGGGCATTGAGGTCGGTCTCAGCCGCGATCAAAATATCACAGCATCTACGGAGGAAATTCTCAGTTTCTGCATGTGCTGATGGCAGCGGCATGGTCGCTTTGATGCCATCGCTCAGGGGTTTTACTTCTACTGGTTTGATCTGCGAGACACCTGGCCAAGCAGCCAATGGTGTTGCCGCTTTTAGGAGCTCGAGTTCTTTGTCATCTGCTGGATAAACCGAAACAGAAAAACCACGCATATCCAAGGATGTCATCATCGATGCTGGCCCAACAACATGGCCAATTTTTTGACCAAGTGACGAATTGATCAGCTCATTGAGCACGACGGACATTTCCAAAACGGATGCGCCGCCTAGATTGTTTAAAATAGCAACATGTTGACCATCGGACATGCCTACTTCTAGTTTTGTGGCAAGCGCTGCAATCCCGTCTTTTGCGGTCGTGAAAGGGATTTGCTCAACGCCAGCTTCGCCATGAATGCCTAAGCCGAGTTCAGCCATGCCGTCTGGAATGCGGTCCTCTTTTGGAGAGCCTGGCACAGTGCATGTATCAAGCGACATGCCAATGCTTTGTGCGCTGTCGATAACCTTTTGAGCAGCGCTCGCAACCGTTGCTAGATCTGCATCCTGTTCTGCAAGGGCACCAGCGATTTTATGAACGAACAACGTACCAGCAACCCCCCGCGCTTGGGGAAGGTCAGGTAGGGCGATATCGTCATCGACAACAACCATCTCTACGTTCAAACCAAATGCCCGCGCACGTTCTGCGGCTAGCCCAAAGTTTAGTCTGTCACCGGTGTAATTTTTGACGATTAAGAGGCAACCCGCCGAGCCTGTTACCGCTAGAATGCCTGCTAACACCGCATCCACACTTGGAGAGGCGAACACGTCGCCACACACGGCAGCCGTCAACATGCCTTCACCAACAAACCCAGCATGGGCTGGTTCATGGCCAGAGCCACCGCCGGAGACAAGCGCTACTTTTGATTTGTCCCAATCATTGCGAACAACAACACGAATATGAGGATAGCCATCCAGTCGCGCTAACTTGCCCCCAGAAGCAGCGACAATGCCGTCAACAGCATCCGTGACAATATCTTCTTTCTTATTCACAAATTGCGTCATGGTTTTCTCCCTTACGTAATCCGATTGCCATCTACATCAAAGTAGAATGGTGCTTCAGGTTTTATCTTCAACGTGTCGCCAGTTTGAAGCTCGGTGTGAGCATCCGTGACGGTTATGATGTCATGTTGTTTGAAGTGCAGATGTAGGCGCGTTTGATCGCCTAAATGTTCAACGCGCTTCACCGCACACTCTTCGCCTTTGCCTTGCGTTATCTGTTCTGGTCGCAAGCCAATGGTATGGGCATTGCTGGGCTGAGAGCCCTCGAACAAATCGTGAGGCAAAATGTTTATGCGCGGCTGTCCAAGACGGCTGGCGGCATAGATGCTGACGGGGTTTTCATAAACGTCACGTGGCGGTCCAAATTGCACGAGCTTACCCTCATCAAGCACCCCAATATGGGTTGCCATGGTCATCGCTTCGATTTGATCATGGGTGACATAAAGCAGGGTTTGCCCAAAATTGGCTTGGATACTCTTCAGCTCAACCCGCAAATCAGCCCGCAATTTTGCATCAAGGGAACTGAGAGGTTCGTCCATTAGATAAATGTTTGGAGAGCGAACAAGCGCCCGTCCAATTGAAACCCGTTGCATTTCCCCACCAGACAAAGCGGTCGCTTTATTGTCGAGCTTATGCGCGATTTGCAGAACCTCTGAAACGGCTTTCACCTTTTCTTTGATCTCGGCTTGAGGCGTTTTGAGGAGAGGGGATTTAAGTGGGAACTCTAGGTTTTGGCGCACTGTAAGATGCGGATAGAGCGAATATTGCTGGAACACCATTGCGACATTGCGTTGTGCCGGTGTCATGCCATTGATAGCCGTACCATTCATCAACACTTGTCCGCTGTCTGGTTCGTCCAAACCTGAAACCATTCTGAGAATGGTTGTTTTGCCAGCACCTGTTGGGCCAAGCAAAACCACAAAAGAACTATCAGGGATGGTGAGCGAAACATTGTCGAGGGCAAGCGTGTCACCGAAGGTTTTCGTTACATTATCAAGTATGACTTCAGCCATTTTTCAGCACTCCTTCATTGGCTGCGGAGTGCAGTGCATGATAATTCTCACCACCAAATACGGTGAGTGTTCTTTCATCGAAGGTGAGGCCCACCGTTTCATCGCTTTTCACAGATTGAGAGGATGGTATGCGGGCTTTAATCACACCGTGGTTTGTCTCCAGTGTAATGATCTGATTGGTGCCAAGATATTCGGACGCCAAAATCTTTGCGCGATAATCTGATTTATCCGAAAAATGAACATGTTCAGGTCGCACTCCCAAGGCCAACTTGCCCTTAGCACCGTCTCTTGAAACAGGGATGTTGACTTTATGATTGCCTAAATTGATCTGATTAGCGCCAGCATTCACGCTCCCTTCAAAATCAAGAAAATTCATAGAAGGGGAGCCGATGAAAGAGGCAACAAATTTGGTTGCAGGCCAATCATAAATATCTTGCGGTTTGCCAAATTGTTCAACAACGCCGTGGTTCATAACAACAATTTTGTCACCCATTTGCATGGCTTCGAGTTGGTCATGCGTGACGTATACAGTCGTTGCGCCCATACGGTCATGCAACGCGCGTAATTCTTCAGACATATGTTCTCTAAATTCCGCGTCTAAGGCGCCTAGTGGTTCGTCCATGAAGAAGGCTTTCGGCTCGCGAACGATTGCACGGCCAAGGGCGACACGCTGACGGTCACCACCAGACAGGCCACCAACGGGCTTGTCGAGCATGTTTTCAATGCCGAGAATTGTCGCCACTTCAAGAACCCGCTTCTTTGCATCCGCACGGGACATGCCTTGGCTTATCAAAGGATAAGACATGTTCTTGCCGACATTCATATGCGGATAAAGGGCAAACATTTGAAACACAAAGGCGATGTCGCGCTCTGAGGCTGGCTTCATGCCAACTTCTTCACCGTCAATATAGACTTCGCCACTGGTTGGAAGCTCCAAGCCTGCCATCATGCGCAAGGTGGTTGTCTTGCCGCAGCCTGATGGGCCAAGCAGCATAAAGAACTCGCCATCCTCAATCGTAAAACTTGACGATTGAACTGCCGTGAAGCTTCCGAATTCTTTGCGCACATTTTCAATTCTAATTTGCGCCATGGGTCACTCCGGAAAGTGGCTGACGATGATGAACATCACAGTGCCGACTAAGGTTACAATGAAGGAGTATGTGTACAAAAACAGCATGAACGGCTGCATCAGCATGAACACTCCTAATGCGATAAGGATGGAGGCGACCATTTCCCATGCGCCGCGCCTAAAGCGCAGAAGGTCGTTGACAAAGGTACTCATTTTCTGACCGCCCCAAATGTAATGCCACGAAGCAAATGCTTGCGAAGCAGGATTGTGAAAATCATCACAGGCAAAAGGAAGATCGTCGCAGCCGCAGCAACCGCCGGCCAGTCTTGTCCGCCAACCCCGATGATGGTGGGTATGAATGGTGGTGCCGTTTGCGCTGTTCCAGAGGTGAGGAGTACGGCAAAGGCGTATTCGTTCCATGCGAAGATCAAGCAGAATATGGCAGTCGACGCGATGCCTGTTGCCGCTTGTGGCAAGACCACTTTGTAGAAAGCTTGAAAGCGCGTGTAGCCATCAATAAGTGCTGCTTCTTCATACTCAATTGGTATCTCATCAATGAACCCATTAATCAGCCAAACGGAGAGCGATAAGTTCACCGCCGTATAGAGTAAGATCATGCCTGCATGGGTGTCGCTCAAGCCCAGTTGCCTGAACATTAAGAAGATGGGAATGGCAACAGCAATTGGTGGCATCATTCTGGTTGATAGAATGAAAAACAGTAGGTCATCCTTCAATGGCACACGAAAGCGAGAAAACGCATAGGCGGCAGCCGTACCTAAAACGATGGCAAAGAAGGTGGAGCCGAAGCCGATAATGATTGAATTGAAGAAGCGTTCTGAATACCGCGAAGTACCAACAATTGTGTTGCCTCTCTCGCGGGTCAATTGCTCATACCATGGCAAACCGTCCGTCGGCTCTGCCTTCGCCTCTTCGCTCAATCGCGTTTGGGTGGTGAACAGATTGACGTAACCTTCAACCGTTGGTTCAAACAAAACCTTTGGCGGGTAAGCAATTGAATCGGGACCCGATTTGAAGCCGGTTGCGACAATCCAAAACAGCGGCAAGAGAGTGATCAGCGCATAGCCAACAACAAGGAAGCTTGCCAGCCATTTCTGTCTGCTCGACGGTTCTGTAACTGAAAAACTCATCGTTCTTTCACCTTATTCAACGCTTTCACATAGATAGAAGCGAGACCAAAAACTGTAACGAACAAAATAACCGCATAGGCTGAGGCAAAGCCTGTTCGCCATTTCTCAAAAGCTTCACGCTTAAGGTCGATTGAGGTGAGGGTCGTCGAATTGCCTGGCCCGCCGCCTGTTAGCTGCACCACGAGGTCGAACATTTTGAAGTTTTCGATCCCACGAAACAAAATCGCCAGCATGAGGAAGGGCAGCACCATTGGGATGGTGATTGTCCAGAATTGACGCCACTTGCTTGCTCTGTCGCATTCAGCGGCTTCATAAATGCTGTTTGGTATGGAGCGCAGACCCGCTAAGCAAATCAGCATAACAAAGGGCGTCCACATCCACGTATCCACAATGACAATCGCCCAAGGCGCTAGATTGACACTCGCGATCATGGAGAAGCTGGAAGGGTCGACACCAGACACAAAACTAACGACGTAGTTGAAAAGGCCAATTTGTGGTTGGTACAAAAAGGTCCAGAAATTACCGACAACGGCTGGCGACAGCATCATTGGAAAAACAATGATGGTCGTCCATAAGTCGTTGCCTTTGAATTTTTTGTTGATGAGATAGGCAAGGGTAAATCCGATGAGCACTTGCAGGACAATTGTCCATATTAAGAAGTGGGCAGTCGCTTGCATGGTTGCCCATGTATCGGCATCACCCAAAATGCGCTCGTAATTGCGAAGCCCAATAAATTTGACTTCGCGATTGGGCCGATTGACCGCGTAGTTCGTGAAGCTGAGATAGATGGTCCAGATCAACGGGAAAATGTTGATGGCCAGCAAGATCGCAATTGTTGGGGCGACAAATATCCACGCGATAGCGCGATCAGACAGCCCTTTAACTTTGTGCGCAATTGGTCCCGGCGTAGCTGAAGCCACTCGGTCTACTACATTACCCATGATTTTCTCTTAGTGTTTTTCTTGCGGTGGAGTCGGGGGTGTTTCCCCGACTCCGTCGTTCGCTAATGAGGCGTTTGACGCGGGGCTTACTTTTTGCCTTCGTCTTCGAAGACTTCGTCCCAGTCCTTCACAAGACCATCAAGTGCTTCTTTTGCAGTGCCTTGTCCGGCGACAACATAATTGTGCACACGCTCTTGCATCGGAAGGAGCAGTGAAGCGTAAGCTGGTTCGGCCCAAAAATCTTTCACGATTGCCATAGAATCGAGGAAAGTTTTTGCAAACGGCTGGCTGTCGTTAAAGCCAGGTGCTTCAAGCACAGCTTTCAACGCTGGTGCTCCACCAACGTCCCACCATTTTTGCTGAACGTCTTTTTGGGCAAACCACTTAATGTACTCAAGGGCTGCATCTTTGCTGTCAGAATTAGCAACAACTGAAATGCCTTGACCGCCGAGCTGTGCGAATTGGCCCGCAGGACCAGCAGGGTTTGCGAAGTAACCAGACTTGCCACCACCAACATTTGGATCGGCTTCAACACCTGGCCAAATAAAGGCGAAGTTCATTTGCATCGCAACTTGGCCTGACTTGTAGGCGTCAATATTTGCAGACATGTAAGCATCTGAAGCACCTGGTGGTGTCGTTGTGTTGTAGAGTTTTTTGTAGAATTCGAGGCCTGCAATGGCTTCTTCAGAATTCACGAAACCTTCCAAGTCGTATGGCTTGTCTGGGTTTTGGTATTTGAAGCCATAGTTATAAAGGGCGTTTGTAACACCCATGGTGATGCCTTCAGAACCGCGCTCGGTGTAAATGGCGGCACCGTAAACGGTCTTGCCATCAATCTCGCGGCCTTGGAAGAATTCACCAACTTGTTGCAATTCGACTAGGCTTGCTGGCACATCAAGGGCGCGGCCATATTTCTCTTTGAATTCTTTTTGAATTTCAGGACGCTCAAACCAATCTTTGCGGTATGTCCAGCCAACAACATCAGCGTAGGCAGGCAAAGCATAATAGTTCGGCGTGTTCTTTGGCCATTCAGCATAACCCGTAACCGTTGCTGGCAAGAAGTCACCCATGCTGATGCCTTCTTTATCGAAGAACTCGTTCAACTTCACATATTGACCGTTTTCAGCTGAGCCGCCAATCCATTGGCTGTCGCCGATTAGAAGGTCGCAAAGTTTGCCGCCGGAGTTTAGTTCATTGAGCATACGGTCAGCAAAGTTTGGCCATGGCACGAACTCAAAGCTCATTTTGTGGCCGGATTGTTTTTCAAAATCTTTGCTCAGTTCGACGAGTGCGTTTGCAGGGTCCCATGCGGCCCAGCATAACGTTAGATCGTCAGCATGCGCTGTTGAAATGCTGCCAAAAGTCATTCCAGTTGCAGCAATTGCCAGTGCTGCCACAGAGTTTGTTAAATTGGATTTCACTTTCATATCCTCCCATTGGTGTCTTGGCCTCCACCAAGACAATTTCACGATATCAGTACGGGTGAGCGCTACGGATTTGTTCCGTAGGCGGCATCCAGACGTGATTTGATGCTCAATTGGGTTTCCACGACGTGTTGGTGAAAGCCTGAGCCTCCATCTTCTATAATTGAGGTTCGTACCTCAATGCAAGTAATTTCTGAGGTTCGTACCTCAAATTCCTTGATTTTGGAGCGGTTTTGTGTTCGAAAACACCTTTAATAAGAGAATTCTAGAAGGTAAATCGCTTGATTGCTCCAACAACCAAAGACCTCGCAGAAGTGGCTGGCGTTAGCTTGGCTACGGTCGATCGAGTTTTGAATAATCGTCCAAATGTTAGTTCAAAAACAAGGACTAAGGTTCAAAAGGCAATTGAAGAAATCGGATTTGTTCGTAATCTCGCCGCGGTGAATTTACTGCGGAACAGGCCTTATAAATTTCAGTTCATGCTCCCTCAAAATGGCGACCAATATTTAGATGAGCTTATTCATGCTGTGGATGAAGCAAAAAATGCCCTTAAAATAGACATGACTGTGGTGGAAACGATACGCCAAGACATGCGGGACCCTCATGTCATCGCGAATTATCTTGGGTTAATTGAAGCGAGCGATATTGATGGCATCGCCATTATGGCACCTGAATCGCCGCCTGTTCGTGATGCGATTGTCCGTTTGCAGGAGAGGGGCGTTCATGTGGTTCAATTCCTCTCTGGGCAAGAGAATTTTGAGGAATTTGATTTCGTCGGCGTGAACAACTACGCAGCAGGCGCTACTGCTGGTCGCATCGTTGGGCGGTTTGTTGGAGATACCCCAGGTACAATAATGGTCATAGCAGACACCATGCAGTCACTCGATAGTATCGAGCGCCGCCATGGGTTTGATGAAATCATCAACTCCAAGTTTTCATCTTTGAAGCCTCTTCCATCGCTAGAAACTTATGGCAATACAGAGCGCGCGCAAAAAATTATCAAAAATCAGCTTGATCACAATGCTGATGTTTTAGCTGTTTATGTCATTAGTTCAGAGGCTCGGCTCGCGGTTGAGAGCATTCAGCAATATCTCGATCTTAAGAAGATAGTTCTTGTGGTCCATGAACGCACACCCTTTAGTGTGGCCGCCCTTAAAAGTGAAGAAGTTGATGCGATAATAGCGCAAAACCCCGGCCATGCTGTTCGAAGTGCTTTGCGAATTCTGCGCGCACGCAGTGAAGAACGTAAGCCAAACACGGCTCAAGAAAGCGTTCGTATTGAGGTTCTCTTTTGTGAAAACTTATGAGCGCTTTTCTTGACTGCCTTTTCGCCTAACTGCCCAAAAGCAAGAAACTTCTAACGCGTCGTTATCCCGTTTTTTGGACCATATTTGCTTATTCAAGAAAACCAAAAATAACGTCCAACCTGTTCAGTCAGTCCCCATAACAAAGGGCCTTGTATGGCTTCATTCTAACCAATAAGGTTTGTTGTGAATCTTGTCCGCCACCTTGCGAAGGAGTCGAACTGTTGAAAATTACCATTCTTGATGACTATTTTGATACGTTGCGAACGTTGCCTTGTTTTGAAAAGCTTGCAGGGCATGATGTGACGGTTTGGAATGACCACGTTCAAGAAACAGGCAGTTTAACGGCAAGGTTAGAGGACACTGAGGCACTTGTTCTGTTTCGTGAGCGAACCAAAATCCAAGCTGACCTTTTGGCTCGTCTGCCAAAATTGAAACTGATAAGCCAACGCAGCGGTTATCCTCATATTGATGTTGATGCCTGCACACAAAACGATGTTTTATTGTGCTCCAACCAACAAAAAGGCACGCCCTCCTTTGCAGCAGCGGAGCTAACGTTTGGCCTCATACTGGCTGCGATGCGACAAATTCCGCAACAAATGGCTGCGTTACAGGCGGGCACATGGCAAATAGGCGTTGGGTATACCCTTCACGGTAAAACCTTGGGCATTTGGTCTTATGGCCGTATCGGTGAGGCTGTTGCGAAATATGGTGCGGCTTTTGGTATGAATGTTTTGGTGTTTGGCGGCGATGCATCTTGCGCTCGCGCTAAAGCGGATGGATTTGAAGTTGCTAAAACCAGAGAAGAGTTCTTTACCCGTTCAAATGTCGTTTCTCTTCATATTCGCCTTCATCCTGAAACCCGTGGCATTGTGACAGACGCAGACTTGGCGCTAATGAAGCGCGATGCACTGCTTGTAAATACAAGCCGTGCTGGCATCATTGCAGACGGGGCATTGGTTGATGCCCTACGTGCTGGTGCACCTGGTATGGCGGCGGTCGATGTGTATGAAAAAGAACCAGTTTTAAACGGCGCGCACCCATTGCTTTCAATGACGAATGTTGTTTGCACACCTCATGTTGGCTATGTGTCGCATGAAGAATATGAGACCCAGTTTAGCGATATTTTCGATCAGATCGTTGCCTTTGATGCCGGCAAGCCCATCCACATGATCAATTCAGAAGTTTGGACAACAAGTGAATGACATTGATGTAATTGTTGTTGGCTCTGGCAGTGCGGCCCTTTGTGCTGGGATTGCGGCTCTTGAAACTGGCTCTAAAGTTCTTGTTATCGAGAAAGCAGGATTAGACCTTGCAGGCGGCAATTCCAAATATACAGCTGGCGCAATGCGCTTTGTCTATAATGGCAATGACGATTTGCTGCCCTTACTCACCAACCCAGATGATCCACGGTTACCAAACACTGAGTTTGGCTCCTATACGGCAGAAAAATTCGAGCATGATTTGCTTGGCTTCAATGATGGCCGCCCCCTATCAAAAGAACAGCGGGATCTAATTGATCAATCCTATGATGCTATGCGCTGGCTTGCATCCCATGGCATCACGTTTGAACCGATCTATGAACGTCAATCGTTTGAGAAAGATGGCAAGCATATTTTCTGGGGTGGGTTGACCTTAGCTGCTGATGGAGAAGGCGTTGGCCTTGTCGATGCAGAACTTGCTGTTTTCGAAAAAATGGGGGGAAGCATCCGCTATGATAGCGCCATGATAGATTTGATTGTGAATGACGATCAGGTTGCGGGCGTTGTTGTGCAAAATTCTGCTGGTGAGACCTCTGAAATACGCGCCAAATCAGTTGTCCTTGGGTGCGGCGGTTTTGAAGCAAATCCCGAGCTTCGTAAGAAGTATATCGGCGAGCATTGGGATAAGGCTAAGGTGCGCGGAACGCCTCATAATACAGGCGAGGGATTAGAACTTGCGTTTGGCCTTGGTGCCAAAGCCAATGGGTTTTATCAAGGGTGTCATGCGACGCCAATGGACCTTCATATGAAGGATTTCGGCAATCTTGACATTCCCCATTTCGAGCGGAAAAACTACCGCAAAATCTGCTATTTTCTTGGCGTCATGGTCAATGCTTCAGGCGAGCGTTTCGTGGATGAAGGCAAAGATTTTCGCAACTACACTTATGCGCAATTTGGTCGCGCTGTACTGGAACAACCAGGCCACTTTGCCTGGCAGATTTTTGATAGCAAAGTAGATGACCTGCTCTATGGCGAATATCGTTTCCACGATGCGCATTTTGTTGAGGCGGCAACGCTTGATGAATTGATCGAGAAATTGGATGGCATTGAAGACAAAGAAGCTGTTCGTGGGACGCTAAT
>JBDVXS010000094.1:0-38686 GCA_039964305.1 Hyphomicrobiales bacterium | reverse complement strand
AGCAAAACTTGAGGTCTGGGAGCGGTTTTATAACCTGCATCGACCACATGGGGCATTCAACGGAAAAACACCCTATGAAGCCCTCAGAGAAAAGCTAAAGTAGCCAATATTGATGTCTCGCCGATAACAGCACCTTACACCTCGCCAGCACCATAGGCGTATTTATGTTGAGCTAATTTAGAAACCACCGAATGCGGCAGCATTTTTGCTTAGGTTTCAAAAAATAGGCCAAGCCTATGAGAATGCTAATCCACCCTCAGTAGCAAAATCAGTTTTCGAGACCATCTTTCGTAGGGCCTGAGCACAAGTGTTCCAACATTCAAATTCAGCCACCTAACCAGCGTCTGCAGCAAAACCCATTTTCTTAATCGCAAATAGGGCGCAGGCTTCATCATTGTCTGAGTTATCACCTGTAATTCCCATTGCCCCAATAATGGCGCCATCTTGCTTTATCAGCACGCCGCCGGGAACGGGAATGAGGGAACCATAAGACAATCCATTCATTGCTTGAATGAAGTAGGGTTGTTCTTTGGCACGATTGAATAAGGCGCGTGACCCAAGCCCCATTGAGACCGCGCCACGCGCTTTTCCTTGGGCAATTTCTGGACGCAGATTGCTGGTTCCATCTTCTCTGATCAACGCCATTAAATGGCCACCAGCATCTAGCACGGCAATCGTGAGCGGCTTCATGCCCTGTTGTTTGGCATAGCTGCGTGCAGCGACAATCAGGGCTTCGGCTTGGTCAATTGTTAGCGGCATGAATTGGTTCCATCTTTGAGTTCATATTGCGCGGCAGCCCCTGAGCCAATCAAGCGCTTTGCTTCTTCTTCATCATAGCCTGCCTCAATGAGAACCTCGAGCGTATGTTCGCCTAAGAGGGGGGCGGCAGAATTGACCCCGCCAGGAGTGCCAGAGAACTTCACTGGCAGGCCGAGGGTTTGCATTTTACCAGCAATTGGATGCTCAACCTCTGGCACCATATCACGCGCCTTGGCTTGCGGGTCGTTATGCATATCAAGGATAGAAAGCACAGGACCAGACGGCAAACCACCTTGTTCAAAAATTGAAAGCCAATCTTCAGTTGAACGCTTGCAAATGATCTCGTTCAGTTCAGCTTCAAGCAGCAAGCGGTTTTCCATACGCTTCGCATTGGTGACAAAACGCGGGTCCTCAAGCAAGTGCAAGGCGTCGATCAATGCTCCAAGCTTTTCCCAATTACTTTGATTGGCAGCACCAATATTGATCCAGCCATTTGAGGTTTGAAACGCTTGATAAGGCGCATTGAGTGGATGGGCAGACCCCATTGGCTCTGGCGCTTCTTGGGTCGCAAAGGCAATGGCAGATTGCCAATAGGTGTGGGTGATGGCGGCTTCAAACAGCGAGGTATCGACCTTTTGCCCCTCACCTGTTTTGAGCTTATGCGCATAAGCCGCAGAAACACCCATTGCGGCCAAAATGCCAGCAGTGATGTCAGACACGGGCGCGCCAACCTTCACGGGTTGACGGCCAGCGCCCTCACCCGTGATTGACATCAAGCCTGACATACCTTGAGCAATCAGATCAAACCCACCGCGCTCCGCATAAGGACCGGTGCGCCCAAAGCCAGAAATTTCTACGTAGATCAAGCCCGGATTTTCTTTTTTCAGTTCATCATAACCAAGGCCAAGTTTTTCCATCGTGCCTTTGCGGTAATTTTCCAAAACAACGTCCGCATCTTTAATCAATCGACGCAGAACTTGCTTGCCACCTTCTGATTTCAGATCAAGCACAATGCCGCGTTTATTGCGGTTCATCATCATATAGGCGGCACTCTCGCCCTTAATGTCTGGCGGCACAGAACGGCGGGTATCATCGCCTGTTGCCTTTTCCACCTTGATAACATCCGCCCCCATATCCGCCAGCATAAGGCCACAAGCAGGCCCTGCCATAATATGGGAAAGCTCAATCACCCGACATCCAGAAAGCGGACCGCCCATGCTACTTGCCTTTCCATTCAGGTTTTCGCTTACCAAGAAAGGCCTCCATGCCCTCTTTGAAATCTTCGCTCATATAGCAATCAACAACGAGGTCTGTGCCCTCCGCCTTCGGACCATCAACCCGCAAACGGCGCAGCGCTTCTTTCGTGGCGCGCAAAGTGCGTGGGGCATGGCTTGCCATGAGGCTGGCTAGTTCATCAGCGCGGGCGCGGCAGGCATCAGCGTCATCCAGCACATCGCTCACAAGACCGAGCTGCGCTGCCTCTTCTGCCTCAACGAGCCGCGCTGTAAAGATGAGTTCCCGCGTGCGTCCTGATCCAATCAGCGCCGAGATACGGTTGAGGTTACCGACGGAAAGGCAATTTCCCAAAGTGCGGGCGATGGGAAATCCGAATTTTAAACGCTTATCGCAAACCCGCAAATCACACGCCGCAGCAATGGCCGCGCCGCCACCCGTGCAAGCACCCGTGATTGCCGCAATGGTGGGCACGGGGCATTGTTCAATCGTTTGCAATATCCGATCCATCGTTTGTTCATAGTCGATGGCATGTTGCGGGGTGGTGAACTCACGAAACTGCGTCATGTCTGTACCAGCCGCAAAAGCCTTATCACCCGCCCCCGATATGATGACAGCTTTGATCGCGCCGCCTAGCTCTATCTCACCACAGACACGTCCAATCTCTTCGTACATACCAAAGGTCAGCGCATTGCGTGCTTCCGGTCGGTTGAGCGTGATATGCAAGGTGGCATCACGGGTCTCAATTAAAATTTCAGACACGCGTGTCTCCTCATTTAGCGATAGAAATATTCAACCAAGAACAATGGTACACTTGGCACGTAAGTACACAACATCAAGACCGCAAACAGCACGGCGACGAAGTAGACATTCACCTTCGACACTTCCCAGATATTCGCCCGAGCAACCGCGCAAGACGTAATCAACACACTTGCAACAGGCGGTGTTTGTTGGCCGATGGCAAGGTTCAATGTGACCACAAGACCGAAATGGATCGGGTCAATGCCTGCTGCTTGAATAAGCGGGATGACGATGGGAACCACCAAGATGATGGCAGCTGCTGAGTGCAAGAAGAAGCCGATAATCAAGAACATGAAATTCAAGATTAAAAGGATGAGCCACTTATTGCTGGTGATCTCAATGATGTTAGCGGCCAGTTCTTGAGGAACCTGTGCACGGGTCAAGAAGCCGCCCATCACAACGGAGGCTGCAACCAGCAACATCACGACAGCAGTTTGCATGCCGCCGTCCAACATGGCCCGCTTCAAGTGAGCAAAGTTCATTTGATTGTACCAAAGCCCAACTATGCACGCAGCGATAACGGCAAGGCCCGCTGCCTCTGTCGCTGTGACGAAGCCGCCAAAGATACCGCCAAGGATAATCACGGGCAGGGTGAACGCAGGTAACGCATCCAAGAAAGTCACCCAAAGACGACGCCAATTAAACGCCTCTTCCACAGGCAGATTATACCGTCTGGCAAAACCATAAGCGACCCCCATCAAACCGAAAGCACCAAGCAGTCCAGGTACAATGCCTGCGACAAACAACTGTTCCACAGATGTGTTGGCTGAGGTTGCATAAAGGATCATTGGAATGGAGGGCGGGATAATAATTGCCAGTGACGCAGAAGATGACGTTACCGCCGCAGACAAGGGGCCGCCATAGCCACGCTTTTTCATTTGTGGAATGAGAATAGAACCCATCGCCGCCACATCCGCTACGGCAGAGCCTGAAATTTCAGCAAAGAACAAAGACACGCCGATATTGACCATCGCAAGCCCACCACGCACAAACCCAATGATGGCTGAAACGAAATTGATCAATCGATCAGTTACCCCACCCGCGTTCATAATCGCGCCTGCAAGCACGAACATCGGGATCGCAATGAGGGAGAATTTTGTGGAGCCATCATACATATCAAGTGCCACAGAGACGACGCTTGTTGGTCCCTCAAAAGCGAGCAAGCCCAAGACGGCAGAAACGGCAAGCGCCACGGCAATCGGCACGTTGATGCAAACCATAACGACGAGAGATAAGAAAATCAGAAATACCAACATGATCTAGCGCGCCTTATCTTGAATTGATTTTTCATGCTCAAGCGCTGCTGCATTCTTAAGCTCGTTTTCGACTTCTTCTTCAATCTCTGCATGTTCCAAAGAGATACCCGCAGCCGTGGTTCTCCAATAATCAGGCAAGCTGAGCAGCTCGCACACAATAAAGAGGATCGCCCCCATTGGGATGATTGATTGTGTCAGTTGGATCGGCACCCATGTGAGCGAAACAAGATATTCCCCCTCTAACACTTGCAGCACCTCTAAACCTGTTTGAGCAAGCACCACGAAGAAACCAAGCACAACGAACTCTGCCAGAATGACAGCACCCATTCGAGCGGGCATGGGGATTGAGAGCAACACACTATCAAAGCCAATATGCCGCCGTTTTAAAGCGGCAAGGCCTGCACCAAAATAGGTAACCCATGACAAAAAGATGGCTGCGACCTCATCATACCAAGACAAGGAATTACCAAACATTCTAAAGAGCACCGCGACGATAACAATCGTGGTGAGTGTGATCATCAGGGTGATGACGATCCATTCTAAAAGCTTTTCAAGGGCTCGGCTAAAAGACGATAACATGGCGCATTTTTCCTGTGGAGCGCGATACGTCGCGCGCTAACACTCGGTTTTGAATGAGAGAAAAAAATGGCTCGGAGATCAAACACCACCGAGCCAAATCATTAAAGCTTAAGAGCCTGAAGCGAGGCCTTGCACTTTATCAATCAGCTCTTTGCCGCCATCGACAGAGGATGAAAACTCATCATAAATCGGCTTAGACGCTGCGATAAACGCTGCATTGTCAGCATTGTTGACGGCAACCCCTGCTGCTTTGATCACGTCAAGCAATTCAGTCTCAAGACGCGCTGCCGTTTCATAAACGAACTTCTGGCTGTCGCCTGCGCATTTTTCCAAACCAGCTTGAACGTCGGCTGGAAGCTTGGCGTAGTTTTTCTCAGACACAAGAACGTAAGCAGGTGTATAAACATGCCCTGTGATCGAAAGGTACTTTTGAACCTCTTGGAATTTCGCCGATGCAATTTGTGCATACGGGTTTTCCTGTCCGTCAATCACGCCTGTTTGTAGCGCTGTAAACACTTCTGAAAATGCCATCGGTGTTGGGTTCGCGCCGTAAAGCTTGAACATTTTTACACGCCACGCGCCTTTTGGTGTGCGCAGTTTCACGCCCGCCAAATCTTCCGGCTTTTCAATCGCGCGGGTGTTGTTTGTGATGTGTCGGAAGCCATTCTCAAAATAGCCAAGAATGCGGTAGCCCTTAGACTGCGCTGCCTTTTGGAAGGTGTCGCCAAGCTCAGCTTGCACGCGCTTCATGTGCTCACGGTCTTTAATGATATAAGGCATCTCAAACACGCCGAACTCATCAGAAACCGAAGACATCACAGATGATGGCAGCGAGAATGTAATTTGACCAAGCTTTAATTTTTGCAGCAGCTCTTTGTCTTTACCAAGCTGCGACGAGCCGAAAGTTTGAACTTCCGCTTTGCCAGCCAAGGCAGCATTTGAACATTTTGCAAATTCATTGACGCTTGCTTCAAATAATGACCCAGGTTTCCCCACGTGGCCAAATTTAAGTTTTAAGCCTTCTGCGCTTGCTTGCGTCGCCATCAGCATCATTGCTGCAGTACATAAAAATTTTGACTTAAGTCCCATCGTATTCTCCTCCGGTTTTTAAAAATAATTCCTCGTATTTAAATCGTCTCCCAAACTGCAATCACTTAAGTGATGTCAGAATTCTTCAAATGTTCCATGGCCGCCATCACCCCTCCAGATTCATGCGGCACACCAGCTTTTGCGAGGCCCATTTCAACACCAGAAAGGGTCGCCATCAGCATCAAATCATTAAAGTCGCCCAGATGTCCAATGCGGAACACTTTGTCAGCAATCTTGGAAAGGCCATTGCCGAGCGAAATATCGTAATGTTTGAGTGTTGTTGCACGGAAGCCATCCGCACTATGCCCATCAGGCATCATAACGGCGGTGAGCACACCACTCTCCTGCCCTTGCTGGGCGCAGAGAACGTCCAGCCCCCAAGCACGCACAGCCGCACGAGCTGCAACACCATGGCGGGCATGGCGGGCGAATACATTATCCAGACCTTCTTCGTGCAGCATATCAATTGCTTCATTGAGGCCATATAAAAGATTGGTGGCAGGCGTATAAGGGAAATAACCCTTTTCATTCGGGCCAATCATATCCGCCCAATCCCAATAGCTGCGCTGAAGTTTCGCGGTCTTATTGGCAGCAAGCGCCTTTTCACTCGCCGCATTAAATGAAAGACCCGGCGGCAACATCAGGCCTTTTTGCGAACCAGAAACCGTCACATCAACGCCCCATGCGTCATGTTGATAATCAATAGACGCAAGGCCAGAGATTGTATCCACCATCAACAACGCGGGGTGGTTTGCTTTGTCCATCGCTTTGCGGACCGCCTCAATGGGAGAAACAGAACCCGTCGATGTTTCATTGTGTACGACACAAACCGCTTTAATCTTATGGCCCTTATCCTGTGCAAGATAAGCCTCAATCTGGTCAGGATCAGCACCACCACGCCAATCGCCTTTAATGAATTCAGGCTCAATGCCAATGCGCTTTGCCAAGCTCTGCCAAAGCGTCGCGAAGTGCCCTGTTTCAAACATCAACACGCGGTCACCGGGGGAGAGCACATTCACAAGAGCAGCTTCCCATGCGCCCGTGCCAGAGGCTGGGTAGATGAAAACATTGCTTTTTGTTTTGAAAATAGTCTTGATGCCCTCAAGCGCCTTGCCACCAACAGCAGCAAAATCTGGACCGCGATGGTCGATGGTTTGCGAAGAAATAGCCCGCAAGATACGATCTGGCACAGCACTTGGACCGGGAATTTGAAGAAAATGGCGACCTGCTTGTCTCATCTATAAATCCTAAAACAAGGGCATTTGCCCCAATTGACGCATCAAAAATTAGTTGCATCCTATTAGCTCATTTTGCATATTTAATTTTGAATTCATAATTACGTCAAGCGAAAAGACGAGAAAATAGAATGGTGACTATCGCCAGACCTGCATTTGAAAATAAGCTGGCAAAGCGAATTGAAGGAGAAATCCTGTTCGATCAATTCGCAAGGGGACGCTATGCAACGGATGCATCTTTCTATCAAATGATGCCCGTGGGTGTTGTTGTTCCCAAAACTATTGATGATATCGAAGCCTGCATTTCGCTGTGTCGCGAGGAAGGTATTTCACTTCTGCCGCGCGGCGGTGGAACATCGCAATGTGGCCAAACGGTCAACAATTCGCTCGTGCTCGACAACACCAAATTCATGAACCGCATTTTAGAGTTGGACGTTGAAAACCAACGCTGCATTGTGGAACCAGGCATTGTGCTGGATGAGTTAAACCGCATCCTCAAACCGCACGGCCTATGGTTTCCCGTCGATGTCTCAACAGCGTCCCGCGCAACAATTGGTGGGATGACTGGCAATAATTCATGCGGTGGACGGTCTATCCGCTATGGCATTATGCGTGACAACGTTATTGCGATTGATGCCATTCTTGCCAATGGTGACAAGAGGCACTTTGGCGACGTAAATGCGGGGTCCAACCTTGACCAACCGCTTGACCAAAAGCTCCTAGAACTTGGCCATGAACACGCGGCAGAAATTGCGGCCCGCTTTCCAAATGTTATGCGCCGTGTTGGTGGCTACAATATTGATGCCCTAACACCCAATGCAGCACCCAACAATCTGGCTCATGTGCTGGTGGGTAGCGAAGGGACACTCGGTTATTCAACTGCGATTGAGCTGAAGCTTTCAAAACTTGTGACCAACAAGGTGATGGGCCTTTGCCATTTCCCAACCTTTTATCAAGCAATGGATGCGACCCAGCATTTGGTGAAGCTTGGCGTGTTGGGTGTTGAACTCATCGATTCAACCATGATTGCGCTTGCCCGTGACATCGATATTTTCCGCCCCACCATTGAAGCCTATGTGCGCGGGCGGCCTGATGCGCTTTTAGTGGTGGAATTTGCCGAAGAGACGGCAGACGAAAATCTCAAGAAGCTTTCTATGCTTGAAGAAGCCATGGGAGACTTAGGGTTTTCATGGGCAGGGACCGACAAAAAATGGGGCGGTGTGGTGCCGCTCTCAGATGATGCTTCGCAAAATGCTATTTCAGAAATGCGCAAGTCTGGGCTTAATATTATGATGTCCATGAAGAGCGAGGGTAAGCCCGTTTCCTTCGTGGAAGACTGCGCGGTGGAACTTCCGGACCTCGCCGAATACACGGCGGGCCTCACCGAAATATTCGAACAACATGGCGCCAAAGGCACTTGGTATGCCCATGCTTCCGTCGGTTGCCTGCATGTGCGCCCTGTTCTTAATCTGCGCCAAGAAAACGACGTCAAAACCATGCGCTCCATTGCAGAACAAGCCTTTGAGCTGGTTCGAAAATACAAGGGCTCCCACTCAGGCGAACATGGCGACGGCTTACTGCGTTCTGAATTTCATGCAGACATGTTCGGTGACCAACTCGTTGGTGCGTTTGAAACGGTGAAAGAAGCCTTCGACCCTGATAGCGTTTTCAATCCAGGTAAAATTGTCGCCTCGCCTAAGATGGATGACCGTTCCCTGTTCCGCTATGGGCCTGACTATGCGGTGAAAGATTTCGACACAGCCCTTGATTGGTCTGACTGGACAGGCGCTGCGGGTGGTTTTCAGGGTGCTGTTGAAATGTGCAATAACAATGGTGCCTGCCGCAAACTAAAAGGCGGCACCATGTGCCCGTCTTATAGAGTGACCCGCAACGAAAAAGATACGACACGCGGGCGGGCGAACACCTTGCGCCTCGCCATCTCTGGCCAGTTGGGGGAAGACGCCCTCACCTCAGATGACATGATGGACGCCATGAAGCTTTGCGTTTCCTGCAAAGGCTGCAAACGCGAATGCCCAACGGGCGTTGATATGGCAGCGATGAAAATTGAGGTGCTCGCCGCGCGCGCTAAGAAAAACGGACTATCCCTGCATGATAAGCTGGTCGGCTACCTCCCTCGCTACGCACCACTGCTTTCGAAAATGCCATGGCTTGCTAATGCCCGCAATAACGTGCCTTTCCTTGCAAAGCTGCTTGAAGGGCCAACGGGTTTTACAGCGAAAAAGGATCTGCCTGTTTGGAGTTCAGCCCCCTTTAAAGATGATGAAACAACCAGCTTGAGCGATGCATCGGTGGTACTCTTTGCCGATAGCTTTAATCGATATTTTGAACCAGAAAACCTTCGTGCCACGTTGAATGTTTTAAAAGCGGCAGGACGTTCTGTGGCCGTTGCAAAACCGAAAGATGATGGAAGGCCTTTATGCTGTGGCCGCACTTTCCTCTCCGTCGGCCTTGTTGACGAAGCCAAGGCTGAAGCCAAGCGCTTAATTGAAGCGCTTATACCCTATGCCAAAAGCGGCACACCCATTATCGGCCTTGAGCCAAGTTGCTTGCTCACTTTGCGCGACGAGATACCATCACTTCTAACTGGAGACGACGCCAAACAGGTGGCAAAGCAGGCTGTTATGTTAGAAGAATACATCGCCAATCAAGTCGATCAAAACGCGATCAAACTTGATCTCAAACAACTTGCCGAAAAAATCCTTTTGCATGGCCACTGCCACCAAAAGGCATTTGGCATGATGTCTGATCTTGAAAAGACCTTAGCGCTTATTCCTCAAACCAAAGTGGAAACTGTGGAAACCAGTTGTTGCGGGATGGCGGGTTCCTTTGGTTATAAGAGCGAGACGCAAGAGGTATCATCGCAAATGGCAGAACTGAACTTACTGCCCGCCGTCCGCGCTGCTGATGACACAACATTAATCGTCGCCGATGGTACATCTTGCCGACATCAAATCGCTGATGGAACTAACCGTGAAGCTATCCACATCGCCCGCGTGCTGGAACTGGCATTAAACAGCGACTCGGAGTAAAATTTAGCCATGAATTTATCTGAACCCCTTGTTCGTCCATCTCTTCACATCGAGCTACTCGACCGCCTTCGTGCGCTGATCGTTGACGGCTCGCTGCTGCCTGGAACCAAAATTCCAGAGCGTGAATTATGCGAGCGCTATGGCGTGTCACGCACACCCATGCGGGAAGCGTTGAAGGTTTTGGCCGTTGATGGCCTCGTGTGGCTAGAACCCAACCGTGGGGCATGGGTCAGCAAAATCACGTTGGAAGACCTTGAAGAAGTATTCCCTGTTATGGGCGCACTCGAAGCCTTATCAGGTGAACTTGCCTGCGCACGCATAACCGATGAAGAAATCGCCGCCATTCGCACCACGCACGAGGACATGATTGCTCATTATGCCGCCCGCGATCTCGCGCAATATTTTCAATCCAATCAGGCAATCCACGAAGCAATCCTATCCGCTGCCCGCAATAGTGAACTGACAACCATGTATCGCTCGCTCGCAGCTCGCGTCAGGCGTGCACGCTATCTCGCCAACATGACAGACGAGCGCTGGGCAAAGGCAGTTGAAGAACATGAACAAATTTTGAGCGCCTTAGAAAAACGTCAAGGCGATGCATTAGGCCAAATTTTACGCCAACACCTCGCCAGTAAATTTGAGACCGTCAGGCAGTGGCTCGAGAACGACGATATTGACGAACTGAGCTAGTTTAACGTGGACAGTTGAACGGCACGAAGGCCATCAACTGCCGAACGATGCTTCATATTCCAGTACCAACCAAGGGTGCCGTAAATTTAAAAAAGCAGCACGCTATTCTCACCAAAACACAAACAATCAAGTTAAGAACCCGCATCCAAATTGGACAATTCCTCATAGGCCCAGTATCAACAGGCGGAACAAGGGGAAAACGATAAATGCGCGGCTATTTTTCAGTTGGGGTTGAGGGTCTTTCTAAGACTGGCAATTTTGGCAATTTGATAAGAACAGCCCACGCCTTTGGGGCGAGCTTCTTCTTTACAGTCAACGCGGAAACCAAAGTCACACGCTTTGGCGCGGACACGTCACGCACAAGCGAGAGTATTCCCTATTACCCGTTTGAAAATGTCGAAGCCTTGCACCTACCCAAAGACTGCAAACTTGTGGGCATTGAACTCACAGACGATGCCATCGAATTACCAAGCTTTCGCCATCCACCCCGCGCTGCTTATGTGCTCGGACCAGAACGCGCATCCCTCTCACCAGAGATGACTGCACGATGTGAATTCGTCATCAAAATCCCAACCAGCTTCTGCATCAATGTTGCAACGGCTGGTGCCATTGTTATGTACGACCGCATTGCGACTTACGGCAAATTTGCCGAGCGTCCTGTTAAATCAGGCGGGCCGACAGAAGGGCGGCCAGAACACATATATGGTTTGCCTCGGTTTCGAACAGGTCGCACGGTTATGGATAGAAATCCAACAAGCGATGACACATGATATTATTCTTCCGCGTCCTCACTCGATTGTTCGTTTTGGCCTTTGCTTATATCCTCGCAACCTTGGCAGGCATTGCTACCATCGTTGCAGCCATTTGGGGTTGGCAGGTCAACTACATCGACTTTGCAAGCCAAACGCCAGAACAAGATATCGTCAATCTGTTTGCCTATAGCACTATTGGCATTTTTGCCTATGTCAGCATCCTATATGCCGCCGCTACACCTGCTGCGGTTTATGGCCTCGTAACAGAAGGCTTGGCATGGCGCTCGCTCACAATCCACGTCTTAGGCGGCGGCGCGATTGCGCTTTATCTTTTGTTGATTGTAAACAGCCCGACCACCCAGCCACCACAACAAGATATTATCATCACGCTGGCAGCGGGTTTTGTTGCGGGTTTTACCTATTGGCTAATTGCGGGACGGTCTGCAGGAAGTTGGCGCAATAAGGTGACGCTCTAACACCCCCCAACCCCATTATCGCCCTTGCGTCAGCAAAAGCTTCATCGCCAAGCCACCCAAAGCACAGGCAAAAACATAATCAATAATCCGCGCGACCTTTGGTGACTGTTTCAAGAGCACAGCGATTTTATCAGCATAAAAAATCATTGGCCCCAAAATGGGAACCGAGATGACCGTGAACATCACGCCGAAGAATAGCAGCTTACTAAAAGCACTCTCGTCTCCTGCTGAGATAAATTGCGGCAGGAAGGTTACGAAGAAGACGATGATTTTAGGGTTGAGCAAGTTAATCCCTAGCGCCTTCATAAAGACGGCTTTCAGTGATTGCGCTTTTCCCTTTTTATCGTCCACGGTGAAGGCGGCCCCACTGCGCAGCGCATCAATTGCAAGCCATGCGAGATAGAGGGCGCCCAGCACTTTTAAAAGGGTGAAAGCGGTTTGTGACGTTGCCAGCAAAGCAGACAAACCAACCGCGACCATGACGGTATGAACAAGAATACCAAACAAAGCCCCAAACATGGCGGCAAAACCTGCGGCACGTGATTGACTAAGGGCTTTGCCAAGGAAGAACACCATATCTGGCCCAGGCGTAACCGCTAAAACAAAAACGGCGACCGCGAAACTTGCGAAGACGGGAAGCGTTGGCAAAAAGTCGAAAAATTCCATAAGTAACCTTGAAAGAAAAAGCTTGATGCTCATCAAGCCTTTCATTTTGATTTTCCGCCATAGTGTTGTACCCACTACACTACATACTCAATTTTGAAATACTCAAGCGCTTTATGAATCCACCAATCGACCACTCCAGCCCCTTTGCCCGCCTAATGGGACCACGAACTTTGTGGTGGTTGATTGGAGTGACCCTCATCGCAACCCTTATCTTTCGCCGTGCTCCCATTATCGACATTGAATCGGCACGGTTGTTTTATGATAATGGCTTTTATATTGCCCATGATCCATTTTGGCGTGGGGTGCGGCGTGCCTCGATCTACCTCACCATTATTCTCATCGTGCTGATGCTCGTCTTCTGGTTGGCACGGTTATTTAAGCCAGAAGGAACCAGACGGGTTCCCTTTGCAAAACTTGGCTTTCCAACCTTATCCTTACTGATTGGCCCCTATGTCATAACCAATCTCATTTTCAAAGGACAATGGGGTCGCCCTCGACCAAAACATTTGGAAAGCTTTGGCGGCGATGCCACCCATGTTTTACCGTGGGATCTATCAGACCAATGCGCGACCAACTGCTCTTTCATATCGGGTGAAACCTCGACGGCGATTTGGCTGATGGTGTTTATACCACTCTTACCGCTTGCTTGGCATCGTCGAGCCTTATGGGCCATTGCCATTTATACGATCTTAATCTCCATCCTGCGCATCGCTTTTGGCGGGCATTTCTTGTCCGATATGGTCTTCTCCGTCCTCATCAACACGATGGTGATATGGTGGGTTTGGGGCTTATTCTTTGAACGTAAAGACACCATCACCGTCCGCGCATGGGCCACAGAAACGCGGGCGGCTGGCCCCTTTCATCGTTTCGGCGCGCCGTTTAGACGTACCGCCCACAAAATTACTCACACACTAAAGCTTGCCTATTCATCCGTGATGGATAAAGTGCGGCAAAAATCCTGACCATCACGAACGCAAGAGACCTCTCCTATGTCTGAATTCGATAAATCAAAAATCAATAAAGTCGTCCTCGCATACTCAGGCGGCCTCGACACATCCATTATTCTTAAGTGGCTACAACAAGAATATGAATGCGAAGTGGTAACTTTCACCGCTGACCTTGGCCAAGGCGAAGAGCTGGAACCAGCACGCGAAAAAGCCGAGTTGATGGGCATCAAAGAAATCTACATCGAAGACCTTCGCGAAGAATTCGTCCGCGATTTCGTCTTCCCAATGTTCCGCGCCAATGCGCTTTATGAAGGCGTCTACTTGCTGGGCACATCCATCGCCCGCCCGCTTATCTCTAAGCGCCAAATCGAAATTGCTGCTGAAACAGGTGCCGATGCGGTTTGTCACGGTGCGACAGGCAAAGGCAACGACCAAGTGCGGTTCGAACTTGGCTACTATGCTCTCAACCCAGACATCAAGGTTATTGCGCCATGGCGTGAATGGGATCTTTCAAGCCGTACGAAGCTGATCGATTTTGCTGAAAAGAACCAAATTCCAATCGCAAAAGACAAACGCGGCGAAGCGCCGTTCTCCGTGGATGCGAACCTTTTGCACACGTCATCAGAAGGCAAAGTGCTCGAAGACCCAGCCGTTGAATGCCCGCCATACGTCTTCTCCCGCACCATCTCGCCAGAAGAAGCACCAGACAAGCCGACCATCATTGAAGTTGGTTTTGAAAAAGGCGACGCGGTTTCAATTAACGATGAGAAGTTGACGCCTGCAGAAATGCTGACAGCGCTCAACAAATATGGCTATGAAAACGGCATCGGTCGCCTCGACCTTGTTGAAAACCGCTTCGTCGGCATGAAATCTCGCGGCATGTATGAAACACCAGGTGGCACGATTTTGCTGACGGCCCACCGTGGCATTGAATCAATCACGCTTGATCGCGGAGCCGCTCACCTTAAAGACGAGATCATGCCGCGTTATGCAGAGCTTATCTATAACGGCTTCTGGTTCTCACCAGAGCGCGAAATGCTGCAATCATTGATCGACAAGAGCCAAGAGATGGTAACAGGCACCGTGACGCTGAAACTTTATAAAGGCAACGTCATCCTACTCGCCCGCTCATCACCTTACACGCTCTACTCAGAAGACCTCGTAACGTTTGAAGATGGTGCCGTGGACTATGACCACAATGACGCGGCTGGATTTATAAAACTAAACGCCCTGCGTCTGCGTACTTTACGCCAGAGATTGAAACAATCTGAGGGATAAAATCCTTAAACCATCTTGAATTAACAAGTATTTGCCCCCACATTTAGTGATAGATGGAGGGGGCATGGCCGAACCAATTACTACATCGATAAGCATAACCGCAGGGTGCATTCGTGCGCTTGTCGCCGCGTTTCAAGCGAGTGATGAAAATTGGGGTGGTGCACTTGAAGCGGGCGGGCTGGGTGGTGTTGCACTGCTCGGGCAGATTTTAGGAAAGCGCCTGAGCAATCAAGAACAATGCTGCTTGCATGAAGCAGAGCAAATCGCGCCTAGTTTAGAGAAGTTGATCAAGGCTGAAAGAGTGCCAGATCAAGAAGCGATCTTCGCAAATTTAAACGACTTCGCGCCGCAACTTCTCGCGCGCACCCGCGTCACCCCTCATGATCTAGCCCATATCAAACACGATGAACCTCTTTCTAAAGGGCAACAATGTTTGAGCATCATCCTAAAAAGAATTCCAGACGAAACAAAATTTGAGAGCTTCCGCACAAAAGGAGCCGTTGAACGCCGTGCTTTTGAACTGATTGCCGAACGCTTTTATGACCGCCTCTTCGCAGCACCCGATCCATTCCATGAATTGATTGAAGCGAAGCTGGATAAGTATGGTGCCTCGCTAGAAAAACACGCAACTGAGATGAAAGCATCACTAAACGAGTTAAAATTTCAATCTCATTATTCAGCAAACCGCCGCAATACACCCGATGACAGTAGGATGAACGAGCTAAAAGAGGAGAACCAGACCCTTAAAGAAAAAGTATACCAATTGCAAAAAATTGTATCTGAACAAGGCGCCACGATTTCGGCAATTTCTCACTTAGCAGGGAGAACGAATGATGACTGATGAAAAAAACCTCCAACACCGCATGATTCTGGAACAGCTTCTCGCCCGCGCATCTGACGAAGATGCCCTTTCTGCTGAAAATGAGAGCCTCAAACAACAACTCGCCGAAACCCTCTCAGCCCTCGAACAACAAAACGACCCTTCCGCTAAAGAAGCGGAAGATGATCTTCTTGCTGGAGATCCCGAAAAAGCGAAAGCCATTTTTCGAGAAAGAGCCGAAGCCCACGAAAACGTTGCGAGAAAAGCAGCCATATCAGCGGCACGAGAATACCGATATCATGGCGAATTTATGTTTTATAGTGACACACAAGAGGCCCTAGGCGCATACCGCCGCGCCACCGAACTTGACCCAAAAAACACTGATGGCTGGAATCAATTGGGTCATCTGCTCGACCGTGTTGGTGAAATTGATGGGGCGATGGAGGCCTACCAACAAGTTTTAGAGATTGGTGAAATGGCAAACGATCAAGAACTAATTGCCATTGCATCCGGGAACCTCGGCAACCTATTCGAAACACGGGGTGAACTCGACGACGCCGAGGTAATGTTCAAGAGAAGCCTCAAAATAGACGAAAAACTCGGTAGAAAGGAAGGGATGGCCAGCAACTTTGGAGATCTCGGCAACCTTTACGCCAAACGCGGCGACCTCGACAACGCTGAGGAAATGTACAAAAAAAGCCTCGAAATAGATGAAGAACTCGGTAGAAAAGAAGGAATGGCCAACCAATACGGAAATCTCGGCAACCTATACTTCACACGCGGCAACCTCGACGACGCCGAAGAAATGTACAAAAAAAGCCTCGAAATAGATGAAGAACTCGGTAGAAAAGAAGGGATGGCCGTCGTTTACGGAAATCTCGGCAACCTATACTTCACACGCGGCGACCTCGATGACGCTGAGGTAATGTACAAAAAAAGCCTCAAAATCGAAAAAGAACTCGGTAGAAAAGAAGGAACCGCCACCGACTACGCCAATCTCGGCAACCTCTACGCCACACGCGGAGACTTAGACACGGCCATTTCATACTGGACAAAAAGCCTTACACTCGCCCGTGAAATGGGTGCAGCACCGTTAGTTCAACAGGTTGAGAGCATCTTTACCAACCACAACCTCGACATCCCTAAAGGCTAAATAACGCGCGCGCCTCGCCTCACCACCAACAAACACCATGCCCTGCTATCTGTTCTAACCTCCTAAAATCTGTTAA
Source organism: Hyphomicrobiales bacterium (assembly GCA_039964305.1). Lineage (GTDB taxonomy): Bacteria > Pseudomonadota > Alphaproteobacteria > Rhizobiales > JACESI01 > JACESI01. Next base: position 21,826 of record JBDVXS010000094.1, on the reverse strand, counting down.
AAATAATTCATAAATCGTTTGCAATGAAAACAGGATGTTACCGTTCTTAATTAAGTTTTAGAGCAATTCTCCGTACCATTTAACAAATATTTTTGTGTTTCTTGGTCGGTGTTATGAAGAATAGAAAATTCCTCACTCTTGGACTGATTTGCTTAGCGGTGGTGCTCAGTGGGCTTGTAATCGTTACCCTGCTTAACCTCTCAATCAATCGCGCACTGACAAATGATGCTGAACGCACTGCTGTCAATTGGTCAAAACATATCGCCCATCACATTCCCAGTTTAGGCAAACGTGAGCCTCACGCAGGCCTTGGAAATGTTGAAAACGCGCTCCGTAAAAAACAACTCGCCCGCCTTGCGCTTGATATTGTTAAAACCAGCGACCTGTTCCAAATCGATTTCGTCAACTCAGATTGTTATTGCAGCATCAGTCTTGGCTCATACACGGAAAAACAACGAGGTCAAAAACGGGGAGAGTTGAGTAAGATCAGCATTAAGCGGAACCACCTCAACACAAAACCTAATTATAATCATAAGCACAACGCTTTTAAGCAAACAGCATCGTCGCTGCCTTCACATGTCACCAACAGGGCGCTAAAGCATATTTTCACAAGCATGAAATCGCACCAACCGCGACATTTTCAGGGAAAAGGGCTTCATCAACTTTCGTTGGATTGGCACAAATCTGCCTATGCCGCCACAAAAAGCAGCCCCACAATATACCTGACTGAAGACGGTGGGAATTTCACCCCAAACAATTTTGCCGAAGTCTATTATCCAGTTGAAGTTAATGGGGAGGTTGTCTATCTGATCCGCGCGTTGGTAAACCTTCAAGCACAGGCGGCAAGCTACAAGCTGTATCACTATGGCGGCTTTATCCTCGTCCTAACGCTGTTGTTCACTTTCTTTGCTGTGCCTGCACGCAATTACTGGAAAGCAAGACAAGAGAACATCAAGATTGCCAAAAGAGCGACCTATTTTGAAACCTACGACCCTTTAACAAAAAAATTAAACCGCAAAGCAATGTATGACGCTGCAAAAAATCAGCTCAAAAGTGCCGATAGCGATAAATCATCTTGGGTTTTAACCTTGGTCGAACTGAACAATCTTTCTGACATCAATGACATATCAAGCTATACTTTTGGCGACAAAGTTTTGCACGAAATGGCCTCTGTGCTTGATTCTGAATTAGGAAAAGACAGCCTGATTGGCCGGATCAGCGGCGCGACGTTTGCTATTTTGATGCCGCATCACCGATTTGAAAGAAAGCTAAGCGCCTTGGTGCCGAAATTGAAGCGTGGCTTAAAATTGGAGATCGAAAACCGCGAGGTTTTAGTGCAATTAAACAGTGGCTCCGCTCAATATCCAGAACATGCCGACTCGTTTGATAATTTGCTCCGCAATGCTGCCCTAACCTTGAAGCAAACACACGAAATAGGCATCAATATCCATAGAACCTTCACGCCAGATTTTGCTTCAGCCCATCGCGCGCGTGCGACTTTGAAACGGTCGTTCAAAAACGCTATCTTGAAAAAACAAATCATTCCGCACTACCAGCCCATCATTAATGCTGAAACAGGACAGCTGGTTGGACTTGAAGCTTTGGCGCGTTGGATGCATCCATCAAAGGGTGTTTTATCGCCAGCAAGCTTCTACACAGCTCTAGAAGATCCTGAAATCTCCGCATTGCTTGGCAAAGAAATGATCAAGCTTGTAACCGGGCATATGGGGTACTGGAAAGCGGAGAAGGTTCCTTTTGGCTATGTGGGAGTTAACATCAATGATGGTGACTTGGACCGCAATAGTTTCGTTCTTGAAACAGCAAAAGCAATGGCAGATAACGGACTTCATGGTCCTAACCTGTCGTTAGAAGTCAGCGAAAACTGTATCTTTGGCGAGAAAAGAGACGATTATTTTGAAAAGCTAACGCTTCTCAAAAACGCAGGCTGCCGCATTGCGCTGGACGACTTTGGGACTGGATACTCTTCAATCAGCCAATTAAAGCAGGTGCCTTTTGACACTGTTAAAATCGATCGTTCGTTTATCATCGACATTGATAGCAATGAAAAAGACCAAGCGATTGTGAAAGCGATGACTGACATGAGCCGCTCGATGAAATTCAAACTCATTGCAGAAGGTGTCGAGACCGACGAGCAATTGGCAAGAACCAAAGAACTCGGCATTTCCCTTATTCAAGGTTTCTTATTTTCAGAGCCGATGCCGATGTCAGAGGTTGCAAGTTTCATCAAAACGGCACAACGATCAGCAATACCGGTCAAGATGGTGGGTTAAAAAGGCGCCGTTGGCTAACCTTTATAAAGCTCACTCTCAACGCCAAGATAACCATCCCACGCGAACCAATAGGCCACGTGGCCAGGGATGCGGGCGAGTTCTTCGCCATTGGGTCCGGTCAGAACATCTTCTGAGATTTTCCAGTCACCTGTCTCTGATTTTAAAAAACCATCATCGCTGGCGACATTGAATGTTTGATCGCCTCTTTGATAAGCACGAACCGTACGGGTCGCGGCATCACCAACAAGAACAATGTTCTTACCCGCCATCGTGTCGTTGATTATTTTTTTCTCGCTAAACGCTTTAACTGGCCACGCTTTGGCTGCTCCAAAATCACGGATACCAAAAACATAGTCCTTGCGCTGCACCTTGCTCTCATCACGCACAAGCGTCGGGAACATCAAATCTGGGCTTGAGAAATACTCATTATAAACCACACCAGAACCATAATCGCGGATATGGCCTGTATCGACTGACAGCACCTTCGTGTCTGGGTTCTGCTTGCGCCACGCTTCCCATGAGGTAATTGTCACGGGGCGAATTTTGAGTTTGATATTGTCATCAACCAGTTTGCCTGCAACAGGCTCGCCAGTGAATTGGTTCCAAAGCGAATTGGTTTCACGGTCAAACATCAACTTGTTGGAGCGATAGAGAAACCCTGAAGAACCAAACACCAGCGGCTTCTCACGGTCCTCTAGCTTGGTTTCAAACAAAATGCCTGCCCCACACAAGGTGCAATAAGCAAGAGCTACTGGCACGCCGCCAATAACCTCATTGAACATTTCATGCCAACCCATAATGCGAAGCGGATATGCCCGAACGTCACCATTAATCTCAACACCAAACACCAAATCGCTGTCCAGCATGTATTTTGCGTCTTTCGCAGCCACATGAGTAGGATTATCAAGCGACGGGATACCATCGACCCGCACACCGCCCCACGTGATCTCCTCAAGGCGAATTTTCATCTTCTCGCGGGACGAGTATTTGGGATCAAAGAACTGATCGAATTTAGGATCAATGTTCGTGAAAAAGCGCAGCTTGATTGTGCGATAGCTCTCGTGAGGCACAATTTCTGGGTGCGCTTCCTGCCACAACATCGCATCGCGCCAGGTAACAATCTCAGTGCCAGTCATCTTAGAAAGAGCCGCAGCCATTGGTTTATAATTCCCACCAATACGCAGCATCATAACAAGTGTTGGGATAATATCTTTGTTGCCGCGTTCAACCAGCGCGTCCAACGCATCCGTGCGCTCGTCTTGAGAGCCTATCAATGCCAGCATGGAAAGGTCTTCGATAGATTTTTCTACAACAAGTTCAGTTTCAACAGTCTCATCGCTTGATTGTGCCGCCGCGCGTTCAACCAAGAAGGCCGTCGCAGATGCCGCCAGCAATGATGCCAGCACCAATGCACCGCCACGTGACAATAAAATAGATTTCAATCGATGTAACATGCATCCCTCAAAGCTTAATCGGACATAAAGTCCGAAACTAAGAAGAACACTTACAATAGGACTAAGCTAAGATTAAGTGCTAGGCGCTCTGCTTCACGGTCATGTGTATGAAAGTGAAAAACCCAGCTGAGAGATATCAACCGGGTTCAAAAATTTTAAAAGCGAAAAGCAGTGCTTACTAAGCGGCAGCTTCTGCCAATTTACGCTCTAATTGACGCTTGATCAATTTAGCACGGTCAGAAAGCTCAGCTTCTTTTGCTTTAGCAAGGAAGAGGTCCAAACCACCACGGTGTTCAACTGTACGCAGAGCACTTGCAGAAACCTTCAATGAAAACTTTTGATCAAGCGCATCGCTCATCAACGTTACATTACAAAGATTTGGCAAAAAGCGACGACGCGTTTTGTTATGAGCGTGGCTGACATTATTGCCAGACATTACAGCCTTGCCAGTAAGTTCGCAGCGGCGAGCCATAGCACTATCCTTTTTACATCACATAAGCGGGCAATTGCCTCGCTTGATTTCTTGGTTTGACATAGCGCACGGTGCAGCGATCAGAGCTGAAAGTCGGCATCGACGCGTGACAATGTCGGAAATTTCGCCGTTCATACGAGCTAGCTGCCAATTCGTCAAGCAAGAACAGCAGATTCATTGTCCATCACGTTGGATTTTTCTGCAATTATCACATTCACCGCCAGCCAGCCTACTTCTTATGGTAAATTTTGTATATAAATGCATTGTTGGTTGCCATATATTAACCTTATTCCGTGAATAGTTCGAAACTAGGTTTTATCCGATTTTGCAGAAGGTTCCCGGGTCTTTGTCATTAGTCTCGATCAAACATTGCTTTAAAAAAACGGCCCCATTTTTGGCGGCAGCGCCATTGCTCTTTGCATCAACAGGCCAAAGCTTTGCAGCTGACAATGTCCGTGTCTTTACAAAATACGGCATTTCGATTGCAGGCATTCCAATTGGTAATGCTCGCGTCAATACAACCTTCAACGGTAAAAGATTTAAGATTTCAGCGAATGGTCGCACTGCTGGCGTTAGCCGCTTGGTTTCAGATGGCCGTGGCACATTACGTGCGGAAGGCGTCATTGGCAAAAACAGAGCTTTCGCATCCAATTTCAGCATGGATACTGTGGATGACAAGCTGGTAACCAAAGTCCGCATGTCGATGTCTAAAGGCAACATCAAACGTTTGCTTGCAGCCCCGCCACTTTCAAAACGCCCAGACCGCATTCCTGTTCTCAAAAAACATCATCGCAGTATTTTAGATCCACTTTCGGCCTTTATGGTGCCGCTTGACGGTGATGGAAAAATCGAACCGGCAAAAGCCTGTAATAGAACAATTCCAGTCTTTGATGGGTGGCAACGGTTCAACGTGCGTTTGTCATTCAGCACAACAAAGAATGCGAAATTAGGTGGTCGCGACGGCTACAATGGTCCGGTCGTGGTTTGCAAAGCGCGCTACGTGCCAATTGCGGGTCACCGCCCTACGCGAAAAACCACGGTATATTTGGCAAACAACAAAAACATGGAATTGTGGCTCGCACCCGTTGAAGGCGTTCCAACCTTAGTGCCTGTTCATGTGAGAATAGGCACAAAAGTTGGCTCCCTCACCTTATCTGCCAGCATCTTCCAAGTTTCTGGAACAAAGACTGCTTCATCACAGTAAGCAAATTGGGCGATACACCCAACAAGCTGTCAGTAGGCGACTAATCTAGCTTATTGCTTCAGCTCAAACCGTTGCATCTTTCAAAATGATAACCCTTCATTCAGCAGAACATCCGTTTTGCGGAATAATAAGCGGCATCTTCACGCGCAACGCCGCTCCAGAAGCAAACAGTTATCAAACAACAAGAAATATTTGAATGAAGGCGTAGGTTTCGCCCCACCAACTGTATCAAACCGATACATATTTCAAAGATTTAATTAATTATAACAGCTACTTATGACAATTTTTGACAACTTCATAGACAACGAACAACCAGCCAACGCTAGATCTTGTAGGAACAGAACAAGAAACCTATTGGTTCTCCTGATTCGGACAGGGTTTGTTCATGGGTTGGCCTGAAGTGTTAACAAACACCGAGCACGCGCAAACCCACCATCAACGTTTCATAAAGAAATTTAGGCAGCCGTCTGAAAGACTTCGGTCATGAAGCTGAAGCCCAAATTAACCTTTTAAGGCACGATTAAGCTTACTTTTTTCAGCAAATAGTCACCGCCCGTCACCAAAGCACTGCATGTGGTGGTGAACAAATCATATACGCGGCAAATCTCCTGATTCGGACAGGGTTTGTTCCCTTGTTGGACTGTTCGTTAACGCACCCATGCAAGAGCCAAGGGGACCTTTAAGTCTTTAGAAAGAAATCTGCCTCGCTGTGAAACACCCTAAAAAATTAGGTTAACGAGTTATGTCAAAAAACCCATATATTTGAATCACTTAGATTCAATATATAGCTCCTAATGAGAGATGATTCACAACATATGGGGAAGAACAAAGTGGAAACTTCTTTGAATCACTGATTCGGGCATGGTTTGTTCCTGCCTCGTTCCATCTCTTAACAAAAGAGCTTTTTTAACGATACAAAATCATCGCTGCCCAAAGTTTTAGCTTGCGCTCACGAGGGGGTATGTTTCAATCTGACACTTGCCCGCGTTCTACCGTTACTTCATTTATGTACGATACCAATCAACCTCGCCTCACGATCACCACAGGACACGGCGAAACTGTCCGTGTTGCCTCCGCGCGCGGTGTGACGGCTATGCTTGGGCCTACAAATACGGGCAAAACACATCACGCAATTGAACGCATGGTATCGCACGAAACTGGCATTATGGGTCTGCCACTGCGATTATTGGCACGCGAGGTCTACACTAAGGTTGTCGCTAAAGTCGGTGAGCATAATGTGGCACTTGTGACGGGCGAAGAAAAAATCGTGCCCGACATGCCCCGCTATTGGATTTGCACCGTCGAAGCGATGCCGCTTGATTTGACCGTGAATTTTGTGGCGATTGATGAGGTCCAACTGGCCCACACGCTCGAACGGGGCCACATTTTCACCAACCGCATTTTGAATATGCGTGGCTCAAACGAAACCCTGCTGCTTGGCGCGTCAACCGCCAGACCTGTGCTCGAAGACCTCATTCCTGGCCTCAATGTCATCACTCGCCCGCGCATGTCAGAACTGACTTATGTTGGTGCAAAGAAAATTTCACGCCTGCCCAGACGTTCCGCCATTGTCGCGTTTTCGAGCCAAGATGTTTATGCCATTGCCGAGCTTATTCGCCGCCAAAGTGGAGGTGCAGCCGTGGTTCTTGGTAGTCTCAGCCCCCGCACCCGCAATGCGCAGGTCGAGCTTTTCCAAAAAGGCGATGTTGATTATCTGGTTGCAACAGACGCTATCGGCATGGGACTTAATCTAGACGTCAATCACGTCGCCCTTGCTGCCACGCGAAAGTTTGATGGTTTTCAATTTAGAGATTTAACGCCCGCAGAACTCGCTCAAATTGTAGGGCGCGCTGGCCGGCATACACAAAACGGCACCTTTGGCGTCACCTCGCGCGTCGAGCCATTCGATGAAGCACTTGCAGAACAGCTGGAAAGCCATGTTTTTGAACCATTGAAAGTATTTCAGTGGCGCACCACTAAACTTGATTTTTCATCAATGCGGGCTTTGCGCGATAGTTTTGATGCCGCTCCAACCTCCCCACGCCTCGTAAAAGCACCAGTTGGCGATGACATCACCACCCTGGAAGCAGCCATGCGAGACAATGAAACCCGCGATCTCACGGCTAATGCGGATGATGTGGAGAGATTATGGGATGTTTGCTGTTTACCCGATTATCGTAAAATTGCCCCTGCCGAACACGCCGATTTAGTGCTAACAGTGTTTGGACAGTTGCAAAAACACGGCACAATCAAAGAAGATTGGTTTGCAAGTCAAATTGCACATGCTGACCGACTTGACGGGGACATCGACACATTATCTAACCGTATCGCGCATATACGTACATGGACTTATCTTGCAAATCGGCATGATTGGTTGGAAAACTCTACGCATTGGCGTGATGAAACCCGTCAGGTAGAAGATCGCCTTTCTGATGCATTACATGATAAGTTAACCCAACGTTTTGTAGACCGACGCACCAGCGTTTTGATGAAGAAATTGAGAGAAAGCACAATGCTCGAAGCTGAAATAACCCCTGATGGTGACGCAATCGTTGAAGGGGAAAACATTGGTAAGCTTGAAGGTCTGCGTTTTTCGCCAGACCCAACCGCCAGTTCCGGCTCAGAAGCCAAAACCGTGCGTGCTGCCGCTCAAAAAGCATTGGCGAGCGAAATTGATAAGCGCGCCGAGCGGATTGCAAAAGCGCCCAATGAAGCCTTCGTCATCTCTTCTGATTTCACCATTCGCTGGCTCGGCGCCGTTATTGCTCGTGTTACGGCCAGTGATGATTTCCTCGCCCCTCATTTTATTGTGCTGGCTGATGACCAACTGACCGGCCCTGCACAAGAAAAAGTCACAAACCGCCTGCGCCTGTGGCTCGACAATCAAATCGCAACTGTGTTGCAGCCTCTCGTCGACCTTAGAAAAGCCGAAGGTTTGGAAGGTCTAGCCCGTGGCATCGCCTTCCAACTGGTTGAAAATTTCGGTGTGATTGACCGCCGTGAAATTGCCAACGACATTCAAAACCTCGACCAAACAGCCCGTGGCTCTTTAAGAAAACTCGGTGTGCGGTTTGGCGCTTATCATATTTTCATTCCGGTTTTGCTGAAACCAGCCCCTGCATCACTCGTTGCCATGCTCTGGGGATTGAAAGAAGACAAAACAGACAACCCTGGCATTAGTGAAGTGCCTTCCATGTCTGCTGCTGGTCGCACATCCTTTGAGAGCAACCCAGAAATTCCAGCCGACCTTTACCGCGTTGCGGGCTTTAAAGTGTCAGGTGGCCGCGCGGTTCGTGTGGATATCCTTGAAAGACTGGCAGACCTCATCCGCCCGCTTATCTCTTGGAAGCCATCAGAAGCAGAACCAACGCCGCCGGAAGGGGCGCTTAATGAGTTTGGCTTTACTGTAACAGTTGCCATGACATCATTGCTTGGCTGTTCAGGCGATAACTTTGCAACCGTCTTAAAATCACTCGGTTACCGTGTCGAACAACGTGAAATGCCAACTGAGGACGCGAAGGTAGAAACGTCTGCTGAAACACCAACAGCTGAAGTAGCCGCCGTAGAAGCATCAAGTGAGCTGCCAGAAGAAATTTCTGAGGTTCCGAGCATTAAAGCAGCTGAACCTGACGCAACCAAAGAAACACCCACAGAAGCAGAAGCAGACGGCGAAAAGGCTGAGGACGCTGGACCGACAATCCTAGAAATTTGGCGGCCACAGCCAGCCAATCGTGGCAATGCCAACAACCGCCCGCGCGAAAACGCGAATAAAGGTGGTAAGGGCAAACCGCGCTTTAATAAGAATGACAAAGGCTCAGGCAAAGGCAAACAGCCGCCAAAATCATCCAAGCCTGACCGTGCCAGCAAGCCAAAAGAAAAGAAAATCGACCCCGATTCACCTTTTGCAAAATTGGCAGCCCTAAAAGACGGGCTTAAAAAGTAAGCGCCTATGAGCACACCCGCCAGTCCAAAAATCAGAATTGATAAATGGCTTTGGTATGCGCGGGTGTTAAAAACACGGTCTTTGGCATCAAAGGCCGTGCAAGCAGGCCACATCCGCGTCAACCGCGATAAAGTGACATCTGCAAGCCATGGGTTGAAGGTGGATGATGTGCTGACCATCGCCTTGCACAATCAAATTAGAGTTTTGAAAGTAGAAGCACTGGGTACAAGGCGCGGCCCCGCGCCAGAGGCAGCCTTACTCTATGAAGACCTAACTCCTGTACCTGACAAATCTGATCTCTCTAAAATATCAAACAAAACGCCTTCACCAGAACGACGCCCCGATAAACGCGAACGGCGGCAGATTGAGGCCTTTAAGGGTGAATTTCGTTAAATAAAGACGGTGTGTATCACAGCAATAGAAAAAATATATTGCTTTTCACCTCATGTGCAGAATATCTCACTCTTGAGTTTCAAACCAAAACCCGATAAACGCGGCGGGACAGCTTTCAATCCCCCATAAAATGGCGGGTATGATTGAAACAGCAATAGGTATCAGGAGAACACCGTGACATACATCGTGACGGACAATTGTATTAAGTGCAAATACACCGACTGCGTAGAAGTTTGCCCTGTGGACTGCTTCTATGAAGGCGAGAATATGCTCGTCATCCATCCAGACGAATGTATTGACTGCGGTGTTTGCGAACCTGAGTGCCCTGCTGAAGCGATTAAGCCAGATACAGAGCCTGGTCTTGAAGATTGGTTGAAGATCAATACTGATTACGCTGAAAAGTGGCCAAATATTACCGTCAAGAAGGATCAACTTCCAGAAGCGGAAGAATTTGATGGTAAAGACGATAAGTACAAACAGTATTTCTCCGAAGCGCCAGGAACAGGCGACGAATAAGCTTGCCAGCCTTCGCACCACAACCGACTTTCACGCTTAGGTTGAAACATTAAACTATTTCGCGATTAACTTGCGTTAATGAGCAGTTAATTTATTCGCAATGTTAACTATGTTGGCTCACATGTGGTGTGCGCTGCACATATTCTTTGATTTTTAACGATTTTTATGGTAGGAATGGGCATATCAGCAAAGTTACGCCCTATCCCGAAAGTTTAACGACGGAATTAAATCCCACCAAATCGTTAACATTTTAACGCTCCTTTTCAATTATGAATGGGGCGAATGGATAGCTCTCACTTTGCTGGCAACTTACAAAAAGCTGTAGGGAAACCTTCGGCAAACAGGAGTATATTCTTTAATGGCTACGACTAAAAAAACCACACAACGTCAAGGTTTCAAAACAGGTGAATTCATTGTTTACCCATCACACGGCGTTGGTAAAATTGTCGGCATCGAAGAACAGGAAATCGCAGGTCTTACACTAGAATTATTCGTTATTGAATTTGAACAGGACAAAATGGTCCTTCGAGTTCCAACAGCGAAAGCTGATTCAGTTGGCATGCGCAAAATCTCAAGCGACGAAATCATCGCTAAAGCACTTAAAACACTGCAAGGCCGCGCTCGTGTTAAGCGCACCATGTGGAGCCGTCGCGCGCAGGAATATGAAGCCAAAATCAATTCTGGTGACCTTGTGTCTGTTTCAGAAGTGGTTCGCGACCTCTTCCGCGCTGAAGACCAGCCTGAGCAGTCTTACTCAGAACGCCAACTTTATGAGCAAGCGCTTGACCGTATGGCTCGCGAGATCGCTGCCGTTGAAAAAGCATCCGTGACAGAAAGCGTTCAGAAGATTGAAGTGAACCTTGCAAAAAGCCCACGTCGCACTGCCAAAACGGCTGACGCTGATACAGCGAATGATTCAGATGGCAAGCAAGAAGAAGCAGCCGCTTAACGGCACTTCGAAAAGACCGAATTTTAAGAACCCGGCTTGATAACTCAAGCTGGGTTTTTTCTTTTTAAATTTAGTTTTTTCATACCCCAAGTGATCCTTTCCCTCGCAAGCTGCGTACTCAAGGTATGTAGTAACCGAGAGTGACAAAGCGATGGATCAATTTACAGCACCGAGTAGGAAGTTTCTCAAAGCCGCCATGCAGGCGCCTTATCTCACACGCGAGGAAGAACAAGACCTCGCGATCCGCTGGAAAGAAGAGCAGGATCAAGAGGCCATGCACCGCATGACACAAGCCCACATGCGCCTTGTTATATCCCTTGCCAATAGGTTCAAAAACTTTGGCCTTCCAATGAGCGATTTAATCCAAGAAGGTCATGTCGGCCTGCTAGAAGCCGCCGCCCGTTTTGAACCAAGCCGTGAAGTGAGGTTTTCAACCTACGCAACATGGTGGATCCGCGCTTCTTTGCAAGACTTCATTTTAAGAAACTGGTCGATCGTTCGAGGTGGCACAAGCTCCTCGCAGAAATCACTTTTCTTTAATCTACGCCGCTTACGGGCAAAGCTTGCACAAACCACTGAAAAGCTACCCAATGATGGGGTCTACCAAGAGATCGCGACCGCAATTGGCGTTTCAAAAAAAGACGTCGCTTTAATGGATTCTCGCCTATCTGGGCCTGATCAGTCTCTCAATGCACCCGTGAGCAATGCTGATGACAGTATGTCAGAGCGCCAAGATTTTCTTGTTTCAGACGCCCCCCTACAAGATGAACTTGTCGGCGATCAAATTGACACCGAACGTCGGTCTGCTTGGATAAAAAATGCGCTTACTGTTTTGTCTGAGCGTGAATTAAAAATCGTAAAGGATCGCAGGCTGAGCGAACAAGGTGCAACACTTGAATCCCTCGGCAACACCCTTGGCATTTCAAAAGAACGGGTACGCCAAATTGAAAATCGTGCTTTGCAAAAAATGAAAGAAGCGCTTCTTCACGATGATCGCGATCAAAGTCATTTCGTGAGCTAACAAAGGCGCTTATCTTAGCCTGAATTCCCGTCATAGATCACCTTCACCAGTGATCCTGCTGCCGGTCTTTCACCACGTTTCAGGCCGTTCAGCACCATGAAGGCTTCTGGCGGGTTTGCAACCAGTCCACGCATAGCACCTGCAAGGCTGCTCACACTGTCAGAGCTTTTTACCTTCACGATACGAATGCGAAGAGGCGAAAGATTGCGCGCTTCAGCTTGTGATAATGTTCTGAAACTTGAAACGGTGGAACTTACAGCCCTATCAAACGAGGTCGATGGTGACTGCGTTGCAAAAATCATCCGATAGGTCGATGTGGCCGAGCGAATAACCGTGATCTTAAAGCTCCAATTATTCACAGCAGCCGTTGCCGAAGCCGCCTCTGAGCCATTGACCGTGAATGACGATATTGACGATGGGTCCAACCCATTCAACCAGCCAGAAGTCAGATATTGCGGCAGGGTAACACCAGCAGGCAAATCAACACCATCAAAACGCACAGCGTCACCATTGCCAGCGGTTGCAAGCACTGCTTCTCTTGTATTTTCAATTACATAGCCACTAGGGACGGAAAAAGTGAAAAGCAATTGCGGGTGAAAAAATGACCGGTCGCGAACAAAGCCTTCAGCCGGATCATCACCAAAAATCATGCTGTCAATCGACGTTAGATAACCCTGCTTATCACTTGATCCAATTCCAGGCGCACCAAATTGCCTTGCAGCGGCCCGCGCTTTTTGAATGCGGCTGGGTGTTGAAGGATGGGATGATAAAAAGTTCGGTCCATCATTCGATTTTGCAACTGTCGCCGTGGTGCGATAACTTTGATAATTCGCCATGGTTTCCAAAAATCTGGAAGCGGCAAATGGATCATAACCAGCAAGTGCGGAGTTTTTTACACCCACTTTATCCGCGTCCAGTTCTTGCTGCTGTGTAAAGGCAGCAAACGCCAATTGTCGTTGTTGGCGAATTGATTCAATGGTTGAGGTGTCACTGATCACCCCTTGAACCGCCTTGGCAACAATTTCACTTTTACGAGCTTGCTGAAGCCTTTGTTGGCCGTGCTGGCTTGTAACATGGGCCATTTCATGGGCTAAAACGGCCGCAACCTCAGACCCATCATTTGCAAGTGCGATCAAACCACGCGTGATATACAAAAACCCGCCCGGCAAGGCGAATGCGTTGACTGTAGGCGAATTTAAAATGGTAATTTGGAAGCGCTGCGACGGGTCTTCAGATTTTGCAACCAGCCGCGAGACAATCTGCGCCAATTGGTTTTCAACCTGGCGGTTGGTATAAACCCCACCATAAGCTGCAATAATTCGTGTGTTTTCTTTTTGAGATGCCTTTATAAGCGCACTGCTGGTTTTTCTCTTAGGAACAGGCAGCGCTGCTTTGGTTTTCGTGATCGCATTACCATTGATCGTCGTCGGCGGCCCATTTGAAATATCAGGACCTGTCCGCAAAAAACCGAGATCGGAACAGGCAGCAAGAAGCAATGCCACCCCACAAGCCAAAAGCCCACGGGCACGCAAGCCACGTCGTTTATCAAGGGAGGAATGCTTCGTCACTCGCTGAGCATCTCCAACTGCGTCAGATGGTCAATCCGCATACTCGGGCCATAATACAAGTCCAAAAATCCTCTCAATTGTACCTGCTGACCAGTTAAATTGGAATTCATAATCTTTCTACTATCAAATGATTTGCTAACTAAAGGCGATAAATACGCGGTAAAATCATTTTTCCAATCATCACCAAAGTTGATCGAAATGCCTCGCTTTGTGCGGCGGACTTCAGTAACAACCCCTTGAACAATCACGAATTCACCCTCCAAGCCCCATAAATTCTGGCTTTTTGCCGAAAAGATCGGAGCAAATCCGACTCGTTTTATCTTCCTGAATGTAAGTTCTTTTGGAGGTATTGCAATCAATTCAGCTCTTATTTGATCAAATTCACAATTAGATACAAAAGTTTTTTTTAATTGTGGTTCTGGCATATAAACAGCGGCATTTGAGCGAATAAGGGCCTGTTGGACAAGATACGGCTCTCCCGTCGGATTTTTAACGTATAAAAATGCTGGTGCTCGACCATAGCGATCAGCTGGCCCGCTTATTAAAGCCCGCGTTCCTTGCCCTTTGAGCATCTGTTTAATTTGCAAGATTGTTTGAGGAGAGAGCGTGCCGGTATCTTTGTTAAGTGGGAAGAACAAATCAGCAAGCTTTACACGCGGCCCATTCTCCAAGCTCACGACACCATAATCATCAATATGGGTGATTTTTGTTGGCGTTGCCTTGTCAAACGAGCATTCATTCACCTGAAGCACATCGTCCGCCATCGCGCCTTTTTGGAAAGCCAAACCGCTCAACCAAACAAAACCAAACAACCCTATGGCACACCAACACCGCATGACTGACCCTAACACAAGAACTCATTTGCTGACATTGTGAAAATCATCGACCTTACTTAGCTGGCATTTCGTCCAGATCGGGATTAACTTCGGGACAAGATGGCCATACTCAAATCACCCCAATCAGCCGCTGGAAAGACTGAATGACAACTGAAGTTTTAGTTTTCCTTTTGGCAGGTGCTGTTGCTGGTGGTTTTATCAATGGACTGGCTGGAACAGGCACGGCCCTTTTCACCTTGGGGTTTTGGCTACAAGCCATTCCACCGTTTGAAGCGGTTGCCATGGTGCTGGTGATTTCCGTCGTATCAGGCATACAAGGCATGGTGCTAGTCTGGAAAACAATTCGCTGGCCCCGTCTCATACGATTTACACTGCCAGCTTTGCTTGCCATGCCAATAGGTTTTTATCTTTTGGACCACATTGAAGCCGTTACCTTAAAGATTGTCGTTGCAACACTGCTCATCGCCTATGGTGGGGTTTTTACGTTTAGAACAAACCTGCCTCTGATTTCAAAATCAACCTTTATTCTAGACGCAATAATTGGATTTTTTGCAGGCATTTTGGGGGCACTGGGCGGGTTATCAGGTGCATTGCCAACCATGTGGTGCGCGCTTCGAACATGGACAAAGACAGAGCAACGCTCTCTCTTGCAACCGTTCAACATGATTATCCTAAGTGTCGCAACGGTTTTGCTCTACTTCAAAGGTGCCTACACAACGTCCGTTTTATACAATCTCGCAATTGTTGTCCCAATAGCATTGATAGGGTCGTTGATTGGCATCATTGTGTTTAAACGGTTGAATGACAATCAATTTAGACGCCTACTTATTGCACTCATGCTTGCTTCTGGGCTTATTTTACTGGCACAAGTACTCCTGTCAGGCTGACATCTATCGTGAGCCCAAAATATGAGGCGCACCATGCAAACTCTCCTTTTTGAAGTTCAGCCAAGAGCCGGCCATGAAGACCATTATTTCGCCCATGCTGCCAAACTAAAACCCTTAGTGATGGCACAATCTGGCTTGTTGTTCTTAGACCGCTTTCAATCTCTCAGCAGAGAGGGCCTCATCTTATCGCACTCACGCTGGCGCGATGAAGCAGCCATTGCAAGCTGGCGCTCAAATGGTACCCATTACCAAACCCAAGTTGCCGGACGCATGAAGCATTTCGCCGATTATCGCATCCGCATTGCCACAGCAATTATAAACCTTGATGAGCATGGCACCGTTTCAACCAATGAAGACAAGAGCAGCTATTGGGAAGACGATGCTAAACCGCCTCGTTATCACGCAATCATCGTAAGCCAAGATGAACCCTATGACGGCACCGGCGAGAGTTTTAAGAGTGTTTACAACGAAGGCGTCTATCTGCATGTTCAAGATTGCCCAACCCTTGCAGGTGGAAAAACCTTGATAGAGAGCCTTAAAAAAGTCGATGCTGTTCAGTATGCTTATTTAAGCCTCACATCACGCGATTACGGTATGTTCGAACGTGATGAGGCTCCGCAATTTTTGCCTGAAATGAAAGAGTAAGCTCAGCCATGAAATCCATTCTTCTCTCAATCTGCCTTTTCTTTACAGCGACCACACTGACATTGGCGCATTCTGTTGTGACCAGTAGCACGCCAGAAAACGGTGCACGCTTGAGTGCCGCGCCTGAGAGCCTAGACGTTTCATTTTCCAAGCTAACCCGCCTTGTCAAAGCAAGCCTCAGCCACAACAAAGGCGACACGGTAACGCTTGCCATTTCAACCAAAGAGCCAACAAAATCTGTCAGCTTCACACCTGTGCCGAAAGCGGCAGGTAATTATGTTTTAAAATGGCGTGCCTTGAGCCAAGACGGACATGTCCTAAAGGGCAGTCTCACGTTTTCGATTGCTGAGCCAAAGTAGGCAACATGGAAGACGGCTGGACCCTTGCAACCATACTCATCAAGGTCGGCCTTTACGCCACCAGCTTTATCGCAGCTGGCACGGTATTCTTCCTAATTACAGTGCGCCCCAATGGCCCTGCCATTCATGGGCCAACACGCCTATTGAGTGGCCTGTCAGCTCTTATAGCTCTTGCATTCACGCTGCTTTATGTTGCCATTCAAGCTGGATTTCTAGCCGATGACGGTCTGGCGGGCATGGTGGATGGCGACATGGTCAACTTCATCTTGGATGGTCCAGCAGGTCTATCAAGCAAGGTTCTCCTGTTTGGCCTTATTACCGTTGTACTCGTGTCATTCACCCCCATATCAGCCCCCCCAATCTACGGCTGGATTGCAGGTATGGGCGCACTTTTTATCGTGATATCATTCACGCTTGCAGGGCATACGACCAACGGGAATATTCCTGTATCAGCAGGACTTATTGCGGTTCATCTTTTTGCTGTTAGCTTTTGGCTCGCAGCACTTTGGCCGCTTTATCATCAAGGGCGACACTTAAAGGTTGAGCAACTGATTGCTACAGCTGAGAGATTTGGCAAACAGGCCATGCTCGTCGTACCTGCTTTGCTCTTGGTTGGCGTGGTATTGTCTATCTTTTTAGTCGGCAGCATCACCGCTCTTTTCAGCACATCTTATGGCTTATTTTTACTAGGTAAAATTACTCTTGTGGTTTTGCTTCTCAGCCTCGCCGCCTTGAATAAATATCGGTTCATTCCCGCCCTAAAAGATGGTGAAGTAGACGCATTAAACCATTTTAAGCGCTCCATTCGACTTGAAGTCTTGCTATTTTCAGTAATCCTTTTGATAACATCAATCCTAACCTCTGCGCTCGAGCTACCCACAGGATAAGAAAATGGATTTAGAATTTTCCTCAGAAGAAGACGCCTTCCGTGATGAGGTAAAAGCGTTTCTAAAGGAAAAGCTCACCAAACGATTAAGCGACAAGGTGAAAGCAGGACAGCGCCTGACAAAAGAAGACTATGAAGAATGGCACGCCGTCCTTAATGAACAAGGATGGCTTGCGCCTAGTTGGCCAGAAGAATATGGCGGCACCAATTGGAGTGCGATTGATAAGCACATCGCCGAAGAAGAATTCGCCCTTGCTGGTGCTCCCCGCACCGTTCCCTTCGGCGTCAACATGCTCGCGCCCGTGTTGTTGAAGTTTGGCAGCGACGCGCAAAAGGCCCATTATCTTCCGCGCATTTTAGATGGCACGGATTGGTGGTGTCAGGGCTATTCAGAACCAGGAGCAGGCTCAGACCTTGCCTCCCTGAAAACCAAAGCAGAACGAGACGGCGACCACTATATCGTCAACGGCCAAAAGACATGGACCACCCTTGGCCAATATGCCGATTGGATTTTCTGCCTTGTGCGCACTTCCAGCGAAGGTAAAAAGCAAGAGGGCATTTCGTTCCTGCTCATCGACATGAAGAGCGAAGGCATTAGCGTGCGTCCCATCGTGTTGCTTGAAGGCGAACATGAGGTCAATGAGGTCTTTTTCGACAATGTAAAAGTACCTGCCAGCAATCTCGTTGGTGAAGAAAATATGGGCTGGACCTATGCCAAATATCTGCTCACCCATGAACGAACTGGCATTGCAGGTGTCGGCTTTGCGACCGCGGGATTAGAAAAGCTTAAATCAATCGCAAGACGGCAAATGAAGCGTGGCAAACCGTTAATTGAAGACCCGCTCTTTTCCGCACGCATTGCAGAAGCCGAAATAGACCTTGATGCTATGCGTACCACCAATTTGCGTGTGCTAGCCGATGCAACAGGGGGAGCGGCAGGTGGCATGGAAAGCTCAATGCTTAAAGTAAAAGGCACCGTGCTTCGCCAAAACCTCAACGCCCTCACCCGCCAAGCGCTCGGCCCTTATGCCTTGCCGTTCGTTTCTGAAGCGTTGGAAGAAGGTTATAACGAGCCACCCATTGGCCCAGACTATGCAGCCCCGATTACCAAACAATATTTCAACAACCGCAAAACGTCGATTTATGGCGGCTCCAACGAAGTACAAAAATCAATCATCGCAAAACTAAGCTTGGGGCGTTAGGCAATGGATTTTAATCACACAGAAGAACGCCGTATGCTGGCGGAATCCTTAGGCCGTTATTTAACCGACAACTACGCCTTTGAAACCCGCATGGAGATTGTCCAAAGCGACATAGGCTATTCATCCCAAAAATGGCAAGAGCTTGCAGAAATGGGCGTTATTGGCGCTTTGTTTTCAGAAGACAACGGCGGTTTTGGCGGTGCTGGTTTTGACATTACTGTGGTGTTTGAAGAACTGGGCCGTGCTGGTGTTGTTGAACCATTTCTTGCAACGTTACTTGCTGGCGCTGTGCTTTCACAGCTCGACAATCAAGAGCACACCCAATTAATCGAGAGCATGATTGCAGGCGACGAACTCATCGCGCTCGCCCATGGGGAGGCGAATGCCCATTACGACCTTGAGCATGTGGCAACAACAGCCAATCAAACGGATGACGGCTATGTGCTCAATGGTGCAAAGGCGGTCGTGCTCAATGGCGGTGAAGCAAATAAGTTGATTGTCAGCGCTCGCCTATCTGGCGAACCATTTTCGCAAGACGGCATCGCGCTTTTTTTGATGGATGCAGAACACGTTGGCCTGACCATCAGACCCTATCCAACAATGGATGGCTCTCGCGCTGCTGAGATTTCGCTGTCAAATGTGAAACTGCCAGCGACTGCTCTTCTTTCATCGCGAGAGAATTCTTTCGCAGTTTTGCAAACCGCCTATGCACGAGCAACGCTGGCTGTCAGCGCTGAAGCACTCGGAGCGATGGAAATAGCAACACAGATGACCGGCGAATATTTGTCCACCCGAACCCAATTTGGTCAACCCATCGGTATGTTTCAGGCGCTACAACACCGCATGTCTGAGATGATGATTGAATTGCAACAAATGCGTTCCTCCATCATCAATGCTGCTGGCAGTTTGGATAGCACCCCTGCAACACGCGACAAAGCCATCAGCGCAGCCAAGAATTTGACAGGCCGGGTGGGTAAATTAATCGCCGAAGAGAGCATTCAAATGCATGGCGGCATTGGCATGACGTGGGAATACGCGATGCCACATTTTGCCAAACGCATCATCATGATCGATCATTTGTTTGGCGATAGTGACCACCACTTGGGGCGTTTCGCCTCACTTTCTCAGGTCTCGTAATTTAACAACGCTCTATTAAGCTTATTAATGCGCTTATTCTACTATTCAATTATTCAATATTTAAATATCTTTTCAAAATAAAGTATAATAATGAAGAGATATACGCGGTACATCGATTTAAACCAACGAATATTATATTTTTGTAAACCCTCAGAATTTAATCTGTCAATACTGCTGCCTAGACTTGTGTTTCGTGATTTTACACTTACTGCACAGCCAGCCAGCACAAGCATTTTTTGACGACAAATTGTATTTTTCAAACGCACCTGATGCAAACATTCGAGGCATTTAATATGAACCCGCTTCAATTCCTTAAAAACCACACAAGCCGTTTTATGCGTGATGAGTCAGGGAACTTCGCCATGCTTACAGGTTTGACAATTATCATGGTCATTTTCAGCGCTGGCATGGGTATCGACCATATGCGCGCGCTCAACGAAAAATCAACTTTGCAAAAAGCACTCGATGCAGCAGCACTTGCAGGCGCATCAGCAAAAATAAACGATCCCGCTGGCGCAGAAAATGCGGCCCGCCAAGCTTTCAATTTGAACTACAGTGGAGAAAACGGATTCAGTGATGGCACCATTGATTTCACTTTTGACGACCTCAACGGTATGGTCATGGTGACAGCAGCTTCTCGCGTGAAAACAATTCTCACAAGCATTCTTGGTCGTGAATTTATCGATGTCAACGCAAACGCAACAGCACAAGGCGGGCTTTCGCGTGTCGAATTTGTGCTCGCTGTCGATCAATCAGATTCTATGCGCGGCTCCAAACAGGCAGCTTTAGTGGAAGCGTTGAACACCTTCAGAAATAGTGTTTATCAAGTTGATGGAGATGGCAATTTTATAAGCCGAGACGAAGTTATAGTTGGCATGATTCCTTGGCAATCATTCGTCAATGTTGGTCTTGAAAACGCGATGAATTGGACGAGAGGCTTCGATGCTTCATTCCTCGACCTTAGTAACTCCAATCTTTCAAGCCCCGGCAATTTATTGTTTAATGAAAATACCAACCGCGATGACGTCATCGATGCAATCGCTGAGCACGACTTTGCAGAACATGGTTTCGACGTCCCTGAAAACAGCCTGGATACGAGCACCTTTCGCCAATTTTTAGATACCGATGTTTTCGCAGGAAACATCACCCCAGAAGACTATACAGGCCTAAGTTGGCGCGGCTGCATGATGGCACGCGATACGAATACAACAATCCCGGTTGGTAACACGGATGATATCGATGACTTTGATCCATCTACCGAAAATCGCGATGATCTTGCCGCAAGCTTAGATGTTTTAGATCGTCCCAGCGACCGTGACTTCAGGGCTTTTTATCACCCGCCAACTTGGGGCAATGGTCGCACAGCAGGCAATAATTGGAACCCGTTCGGCGTGGTCTTCGCACAGCAAGCAAACTCGAATATTCTTCGCAATCCAAATGTTGGCTGCATTACCTATAAATCAACGTACTTGACCGAAGATGCTGCGAAAATTTCGTCTGCAATTGATGTCTTGGGTGCCGTAAACCAAGAGGTTGGAGGCGTTGGTCCATTTGATGATGAAACCGCACATACCGACAGCAGTATTGGCATGGCGTGGGCATTGCGCATGTTGGATCCAAATTGGGCCGAAGATTGGGCAGACCACACCGTTACACCTGCTGAATTCGATGATGCTGCTGCGCGCAAGGTTATCATTCTTTTGACAGATGGAGCCAACGGCATAGGGTCGAATACAGCGCCTCTGACTTGGAGCCCTTACGGTGACACGCGTAACACTCTGGACAGCGGCAATAACGTAGACAACAACGTTTTGAATATCCGCACACTTCGATTATGCGAATTGGCAAAACAGCTAAATGTTGAAATTTTCACCATTGCATTTCAGGTGAACGATGGCCGTGCACGCGATATGCTTCAAAATTGCGCAACACCGGATAATGGGTCAGAGACCTTTTATTATGAAGCGGATTCCAGTGGAAGCACGCTTCAAAATGTGTTCATGTCTATTGCGAGACAAACAGGACAGGTAATCCTGACAAACTAATCATACAAACAATAAAAC
>JBDVXS010000093.1:0-62135 GCA_039964305.1 Hyphomicrobiales bacterium | reverse complement strand
AATCCACACCCAGCAGGTAAAAAGCACCTGTTAGAAGCTGCCAGCACTGGTAGTCACTACGACAAGGTGCATAAAGTTTATCACCCATGGTTCACAGGTTTGATGACCAGCCGTGGTTATTACGACATCTTCTTGTTCGATATGCAGGGTAACTTGGTCTACTCCGTGTTTAAGGAACTTGATTATGCAACCAATTTCAAAAAAGATGGTGGCGAATGGGCTGGGACTGACCTAGGCGAAGTATTCCGTCGCAGTTTAGCAGCGCCTTCCGATAATCCGATCGTTTTCGAAGACTTTGAGCCGTATGGCCCGAGCGCGGATG
The DNA here is from genome assembly GCA_039964305.1 of Hyphomicrobiales bacterium. Taxonomy (GTDB): domain Bacteria; phylum Pseudomonadota; class Alphaproteobacteria; order Rhizobiales; family JACESI01; genus JACESI01. Next base: position 61,813 of record JBDVXS010000093.1, on the reverse strand, counting down.
CGCCTGCAAGCTTCATAGCGCAGGCTTTAACTGATGAGAACGGCAAGCAAGTTGGCGTATTGGCTTTCCAAATGCCGGTTGATCGATTGAACGAACTCTTCAGTGAGGCGGGTGTTTTCGGGGAAACGGGTGAAGTCGCTCTTGTTGGTCCTGATGGCCTATTGAGAAACGATTCTGCCAAAACTGAAGCGAATGATATCTTAAAAACCAAAGCTGAAATGCCGTTCGTTCCCAATGGGGAGTTGAAATCGAGTGTATCTGGTTCTGCGACCGTTTATCGTGATGAGAAGATGAACTTGTCAGTCTCACCTTTGAACTTTGGCGGTGTGAACTACCGTGTCATCGCGATGCTTGCGCAATCAGAGATGATTGGGCCTGTCCTTGCTATGCGTGATCGTATGATAGCTATAGGCTCAGCTTTGCTGGCGATTGTTGCATTGGTTGGTTTGTTCTTGGGTCGCAGTTTGACAGCACCAATTACGCATCTTGTAAAACAAATGCGTGGCTTGGCTGAAGGTGACAACGATATTGAACTGCTTTTCACTGAACGTACTGACGAGGTCGGTGATATTGCTCGTACTGCTCAGATATTCCAGCAAAATGCGATTGAACGGGTTCGCCTCCAAGGTGAAGCGTCGACCACGCAAAAGGCTAGACGTGAACGCGAAGATCACATTGAAAGCTTGATTGGCGAGTTTAAGAAAAATGTAGCCGGTGCTTTGGCTCGTGTAAGCGAGAACACTGACGGCATGTCGGATACGACAACGAACTTGATGAAAGTGGCAGATGGGGCGAGTGAGAAAGCGGTTAGTGCTTCGTCTTCGTCAGAAGAAGCCTCTGCTAATGTGAATTCTGTTGCGACTTCTGCATCACAACTGAACAATTCAATCATGGCGATTGGCGATACGATTGAAACCACGACGGGTATCGTCAATAAAGCAACTTCGGCTGCTCAAGACACAAATGAACGAGTGAAGAACCTGGCTGAATCTGCAAGCAAGATTGGTGCTGTGATCGCGCTTATTCAAGACATTGCTGAACAGACGAACCTTTTGGCGCTTAATGCAACCATTGAAGCTGCCAGAGCGGGTGATGCGGGCCGTGGCTTTGCGGTTGTTGCAACTGAGGTGAAAAGCCTTGCAAGCCAAACGGCGAAGGCAACAGATGACATCACGTCGCAAATCAACGAAATCCAAGCTTCCACTAAAGGTGCTGCAGAAGCTATTGAATGGATTGCCTCAATTATGGGTGATGTTGATACTCAGGTGAAAACGATTTCGATGTCAGTCGATGAGCAAGCTGCAGCAACACAGGCTATTTCTGACAATGTTGGACAGGCTGCTGTTGGTACATCTGATGTTTCTCAGACAATGATCAGCTTGGATGGCGCAACGCGTGAGACAAGAGAATCTGTTATCAAGGTCAACTCTGCTGTTCAAACGGTTAATCAAGAAACAGAAGAGCTAAACCGTACAATTGAGACGTTTCTTAGAAACGTGGCAGCTGCCTAAATAGGTCATGTTAGTTGGTTGTTCGCATAGTTGCGAGCAACCGTTTAACGCGCTCATCCAAAATCTTCCATTCGCTTAAATGCGAACGGTGAAAGCGAACGTAAACGTTGACCCCGTCACCGAGCGTAAACTCGTAAATGCAAGTAGGCAGAAGGTTGTCGGTGTCTGATTTGTCTTCCTGCAAACAGCGGGTCAAAAATAGATCGTCATCGTGCTTGGCGTATAAAACATCCTCAGACAGATAACCTGATGAACTATCGAGCTCATTGCCAATAAGGCCAGCTGGACCGCGCCACGGTGATTTTGAAAAGAACCGTCGATAAAGCTCTCTCAATTTTTGCTGCGACGAGTTAAATGGTTCGCCAACTTCCAGCGTGATGAAAATCAGCTCACTCGCTCTATTTATATTCTGAAACGTTGCCGCATCTTCTTTTGTGAACCCTTTAACGCTGGGCCATTGGATGAATAAGTCGAGTTTGCTTAAAGCAGAGCTCTCACGTTGATCATGAAAACGGATTATATTTTGCGGAACGCTCATTCGAGTGTCGCCTATGGCAATTGATATTGGTGCCGTATCAGACGAAAAGCCACCCAGCGTTTCGGGATTTGTATAGGAGCGCAGCGCCAAAAAAATCACAACAAGAAATATGAGAACACCCAGTATCCCAATTATAATTTTCTTCGTTAGGGTCATTGGTGTTCATCATCTCCATCGCTAGGGCTGTCACTATGACTGATTCAGTTCCACAGCGTCAGCACCTTGAAAAATAATGCTCATAATTTTTGGCATCTAACTTGCGAGGCTATAGGCGAGAAGAGGGGTCTTGTATCAAAATGATACGAAAACTCTGGTTTTGGATGAAATTTTAAGAGTGGCGAAATAAAATGGCACATTTTGAACTGATGTTGACAGGCTATATTATTATTACTGGCTTTGTCTGCTCAGCGGTATTGGGGAGTTTTTGGCAAATATTTAGGTCAGAACCCGTGGGCTTTGCCGTAACCTATACAACATGGGTCGCTGGCTTTATGGGCGTTTTTTTCTGCGTCTTTGCAGGGCCGTTTATCATTGTTAGAAATTCTATCCGTGGCCGCAAAATTGAAGGACGCCCTCTAGGATGGGTTGTCGCCGCCAGCGGGATTGCCTCGCTGTGGAGCTTTTGCACTGGGCTTGTGATCATCCAAGTTGCATTAATTGTTCGTGATAGCATAACAGTCACTATCTAGTGCTGTTGTCTTTCCCCAAAAGTACCCCTGAAAAAGGGGAAGAGCCGATCCTTGGGGGAGGATCGGCTCAATAACCCGGTCACGGGTGGGACGGGGAGTGTGGGATGCGACCGGGAAAGTGAATTAGTTTGTTGCTACAGAGCCAACTGAAGTCACACGACCGTCGCGAATGGTTTCCCATTTACCAGTGTGGTTCTTTGATTGGCGCTTAAGGAATGTATAGCTCGTCTGGTTCCACAGCATGACTTCTGTCTCAAGGTTATCAAGAACGAGGTCACCGCGGTCTGTACGCACGGTTAGAACTGCGTGTCCTTCACCGTTATGTTGACGAACAACTGTGATAAGCAATGCCGCTGGCGGCCAGCCCATTGCCATGAGTGCACGGCGTTTAACAAGAACGTAGTCTTCGCAATCGCCTGCTGTTGTAGAATAAGTCCAAAACTCTTCAGTGCCATAAAGCTCAGCATCGGTTACTGGTGCGATTTGAAGGTTTGCGTCATAGTTTACCTTCAACAGATCGTTCCAGTTTTGATTGTTCAATTTTACCCGAACATCGCCACGTGTTTTTGTGCGGCACTCTTCAGGGCTTGTTTTACAGAACTGGTAATGACCAATTGGAATACTTGTTTGACCAGCGGTCTTCATGAACGCGCCATTGCTTGCTTCTGCCTGATTGGCCATTGTTGTAACGAGTGCAACTGTTGCTGCAAATTTAATAAGAAATCTTGTTGTCCCAAACATATCTAAACTCCCACATTTCGATGAAGCCAAATGTATTCGGAAGTTTTTTATTTGAAGAAAAAATCCATTACTGCTTTTTATTCAAATTAATACTTGTTTTTATTCAAATGTACGCAAAATTAGATCTAGTTTTTATATAGATTTTTCGAAAAATGTCAGAAAAGTAGAATCAAAATAGATTTGAATTTATGTAAAATTTTATCAATCGGCCTCGTCAGCTGAGTCTTATATAGGGGGGAGACAAAAACGGGGCGTGTGTTTGAGATGAAAAACGGAATAAAAAATCGTTTTAATTGAATATAATCAAGTAGTTATGCCGATACTCGGAACGCTCTTGCAGTCCTTCATTCGCGGTTTTTAGCCGCTCAACCACGGACGGTAAAATAGAGCGCAAAAGATGCTCTCATAGCGCGTGGGATGCTCAATTATCGGGGGTGAATGAGGAAGCTAAGTGCTTCTGTTGGGCATTTGGGGGAGTTCATATGATGTGTTTTGGGCAAAATAAGGCTCAAGAATAGGCGAAATTTTTTTCAAAAAACATTCTAAGCAAGACTATCATGATGAATGATTGATTACGAAATGGCGATTTTCGGCGCAAATCTGACTGTGCGGATTGGGCAATCTCTACTTTTATGGGTTTGAAAACGAAAAAACCGGCCTTAAACAAAGCCGGTTTTTAAAAGATTGCGTGTTTTATAGAAGAATTATTTAGGCTCGTCGGCCCGAACTTTTGCAAATTCGACCGCAACACCTTCTTCAAATACCCGTACAACGCGTGATCTGATCTTGCCGACCATCAACAATGTGCCGATTTCCACCTTCATACCAAAATCCAAAGCAGCACCGGATAGGGACATATCCAAAATTCTTGCGTTTAATTCTTGTCCGTTGGTCAAAGTCACTGTTGTAAATGGATTTGATGGCGCTTCACGTCCATGGCGTCGATCTTCAGGAAGATTGAGCTGATGGCGGTTAGCAAGCCAGGTTAGCTGAGAGGAGAGTTTCTCGCGCTTATGCTTTGTGCCTTCAACAGTCATAGCAAAGCCGCCATCGAACAAGCGGGTGATTTTTCCATTTACACGACCAACATGATCGATATAGGCGATAACCACTTCGCCAATTTGCCCTGCTACAGGACCAGTCAAAGCTAAGTTGCCCGGAGACATGTCACGGATTTGACACGGAAATTCTTGTTTGTTTTCAAGCATATATCGGCCAAGCGTGTTGACTTTAACACGCTGAAAGTTACGCCGGTCCAGCTTCGGCATATCAGCTCTTTGTCTTTTTGATTTTTTTGGACTGAACATTGGCTTCCAATAACTTTTTTTGGTTTGTTGGAGCCAGAATATATTGTCAGGGTTAACAAGTCCTTTGTTGGGTATAGAAAACTTCAATATTACTTGGTTGCCTATATTTTACTCATGAATAAGGCGGTAAGCTGAAATATTTCCTAATAATTTCAATAGAACCAGTTAAGTTTGTGAGCCACCGTCTAGAACTTGCAAGTGTTTTACTCGACGAGCGCCCTTAACTGTAAAGGGAACAACGTTATGTGTTTCGTCTTCAGTCACGAGAGGGCGTGAAATTTCGTTTTTATGCTGGTGCGGCATGATCATACGTAGACTTGCCAAGTGAAGTTTGTCGATTGGCTCCATGCCAGCCCAATAAGGAACTTTTAGTGGCACGATGCTACCGATAATGCGGGCATCGGTTTTGCCATTCAGGCGGAGTGGTAAAATGAGCATTTCTAGCGGCATCGATTGGCCCGCTTTGTTTTTGCCAATAAGACCTAACACGCTGACAGTACTGTCTTGGCAGGCACTATGGAAAAGTGTTTGTACGGCCTCTGAACTTTCTTTCTCAAAGAGGTTCAAAACATTGTTTTCTTTAAGCTCTCGCCCCAAAATGCTGCATGTTCGGGTTCCGGCGAGACGGAAAGAATAAGTGTCGATATCTTCGACTTTCAATATGAAGGTGTCTTTGAGAATACCGCGAATGTCAGCTGGCTCAATTGAGGAACGTTCGGGCGCAGTTCTGCGACCGCGAATCCGGTTCCAATATATGTAGAGCTCGTTTGTATGGTCGTGTTTCAAATCTGCCACCCTGTGTCCTACGGTCCCAAAATGGTTCTTTTGGGTTGAGTAATTTTCTGCTTCCGATTGAGTTGTGCCATTTTGGTGCAACATTTACCGTTTGCAGGTCTGTGTATTGTGGGCTTTGCAGGGGACATGCCAGTTTGTTGGTCTGGGGCGCAGGGGGGCTGTTAGTGCTTTGTTAAGGTTAACCAATGGTTACGCTTGAGTTGCGGCGGGGATGGTGTTAATTAGTTGTTAACTTATCCGCTCATCGAGCGTGTTAAAACTAGACTGGTTGTTGGGATGCGACCTGCCGTTCGTCAAATTGGCGAACGGCTTTTTTTTTGGCTGAAGCAATCTGCCGTACAATTTCCGTGAATTTTCGGCGCGATGTATCGCAATATCAAAAAGTTACGCTAAGGTTCGCCAAACGATTGAAAGGCGCATTTCTTTGTCTGACTTTAATAATCAACACCCTGATGATGAAAACCCAATGGCACCGCTGCAACCTGAGCGACAGCCTGCATTCAATGTGCCGAACGTTATTCTCATTCTTGTGGCAATCCTTACGGGCGTTCATCTGTTTCGGGAGTATATTTTGAGTGGGGCGGGGGATCGCGAGCTTTTATTGAGCTTTGCGTTTTTCCCCGTGCGCTTTGATGCCGAAATAATGGCGCGCTTCAGCGATGTTTTCCCTGAAACCTTGGTTGGTGCTTATGGTACATTTGTGACCTATGGACTGCTGCACGGGGATTGGATTCACTTGATCGTCAATGGCTTTTGGCTGTTGATCTTTGGCAGCGCGCTTGCTCGTCGCTTCGGTACCATGCGGTTTTTGCTCATTACCTTGCTTGGAACGGTTGCAGGTGCGGCTGTTCATTTGTTGACTAATTTCGGGTCCAGCGTTCCCGTTGTTGGGGCATCGGCTGCTATTTCGGCTCATATGGCATGTGCTGCGCGGTTTGCTTTTGTGCCTTATGGGCCTTTGGGGCGACCGCGCTCTGATCATCCAGGTGCGTATTTCCTGCCATCCCTATCGATCTTTGGAATATTGAAAAACACGCAAGCAGCGAGCTTTTTGGCGATCTGGTTTGCCGTCAATCTTCTTTTCGGCTTAGGCTCAGGAGTAATTGACGGGGAAGCGAGCATTGCGTGGGAAGCGCATATAGGCGGATTTTTGGCAGGTTTATTTCTATTCCCGATCCTTGATCCTGCTCGCAATCTCTCCGCTACCTAGTTTTTTAACAAGTAACGCCGACAAACGGCCTCAACTGTGTTATACTAAAGTTTAGTATTTTGATTTGCCTTGGCGTTTCTCAAGGCATTGGGAAACACGAAAAGGAGGCTATTACGATGAAACTAGGTGAATTACTCAATAAAAAAGGGCGGGGCACTATTACGGTTGGCCCCAATGATACGTTGGCGTCAGTTTTCGCGACGTTGGCTGAAAAGCGTATCGGTGCGCTTGTTGTCTGCGATGCGGATGATCAAGTGATTGGTATTATTTCAGAGCGAGATCTTGTTCGCTCTGTTGCAAAAGATGGCGAACGTGTTCTTTCTTGGCCGGTCGCTAATGTGATGACGAAAGAAGTCATCACCTGCTCAGAAGATGAAACCGTCAATGATGTTATGGAGAAGATGACTGCTGGTCGCTTCCGTCATATGCCTGTTGTGGAAGAGGGTAAACTTTCAGGCGTCATTTCCATTGGCGATGTGGTGAAACATCGCATTGAAGAGGTTGAACGCGAAGCGGCAGATATTCGCGCCTACATTCATGCTGTTTGAGCGAGTGTTTCTTTAGCAGGTGCAAGTTGTTGCACGATGGTTTGGGCGGCGGCATAGCCGGCGTCTATAGCGTCGCCTGCGCGATGAAAATCGAACATGCCAATATCGCTAACCGATGGCGTGATAAGCGTGTCGGGTGGGTCGCCTGCTAACCGTGAGCGGGCAACGCGATCTTGTATGATGTTGTAGGACTGAACCAGAACAGACGAAATGCCTGGCGGGTCTTTCTTCTCATTTGAGAGCTCATCCTGAAGTGGATTTTGGGCATCACTTTGACCTTCGTCATTAGGAGATGCATTTGGCATGTCAGCAATCTGATCATGGCCTTCTGTCGGGGCTGTGCTGTTGTTCATCATGGAATTTGCGATGATGGTTCCAACGCCAACGCCTGCTGTCGAAAGGCTGACGCCAATCACATAACTTGCGCCCATCGCCCGACACGCAGTGATGGGAACGGGGTTGACCAAAGCGCCATCTATGAGCCAGCGATTATCGATATTGACTGGTTTGAAAATGCCAGGCAGGGCGTAAGAGGCCTGCAAGGATTGGCTCAAGTTGCCTTTTGATAACCAGATCTCATTGCCATTTTCTAGCTCAGTCGCCAAGCAACTAAAGGAGGTGTCCAAGTCTTCGATTTGGATTCCAGCCAAATTCTTCATCAATAATTTTGCAAGGCGACTGCCGTTGATAAGACCGCTTCCTGAGAGGCTAACATCTAGTAAGGCGAAGACGCGACGTTGTGTGAGTGAGCGAGCGAAATCCTCAAGCTCATCAAGTTTACCAGCTGCCCAACAACCGCCAACCACAGCACCCATGGATGTGCCGGAAATGATGTCAGGTTTTATACCTGCTTCATCCAGCGCTTTCATAAAGCCAATATGGGCCCAACCTTTTGCAGCACCACCACCCAGTGCTAAACCTATTGATGAATTCTGCATGTTCACACTCCTTGCAGATCTAAACTATAACATTGAATTCTAACTATAAGATGAATGTGGTAATCTCTATTGATAACAACAAGTTACATTAGCTTGATGAGGAGTTTATTTGGGTGGATAAAGAGGGTTGGGTTAAGGTTCCTAAGAAGATTCAAGGTGTTGAGGTTTAGAATCTGATTCAACTTATTCAGCTTCATCATCATGTTTAAGCGCGCTGCTTGTTGGGTTGGTTTGGTTCATAACGACACTGCGATAAAAGCACGATTTCACATGTCTGTGGCAGTTGGAGCCATCACCAGCGGTGCTCACTTTGATCAAGATTACGTCCTGATCACAGTCGGTTTTCATCTCGTGAATAGTTTGGATTGAACCAGAGGTCGCACCCTTGTGCCACAGCTCTTTGCGGGATCTGGACCAGTACCACGCTTCACCTGTTTCAAGTGTCTTGGTAAGTGAGACTGCATTCATGAAAGCAAACATGACGACTTCACCCGTTTGCGCATCTTGCACGATGCACGGGATCAATCCGTCTGCACCAAACTTTGGTGAGAGGTCGCGGCCTTCTTCAAGTGATGCCTTATCACCGGGTGTTTTGAAAAGTGTCATGATCGCCAGTCCTTGAACAGGTTGGTTCCTGTTATAAAAGTGTCTGGCGACCTTCTATGACAAAAGAGGTTATTTTCCAAATCCTCTAATCAACTGCATGAAGCGCACTTGCTCATCAGCTTCTTCTTTGAAGATGCCAGTGAACTCTGTTGTGACAGTTGAGACGCCCGCTTTTTGAACACCGCGCAAAGACATGCACATATGTTCTGCTTCCATAAGAACGGCAACACCGCGAGGCTTCAAGTTCTCATCAATGGAAGAGGCGATTTGTGTTGTTAGATTTTCTTGTGTCTGAAGACGACGCGCAAAAATGTCCACAACACGGGCAAGCTTAGATAACCCAACAACACCGCTTGAGGGATAGTAGGCTACATGCGCTGTACCGATAAAGGGCACCATGTGATGCTCGCAGTGCGAATAAAACGGAATGTCGCGGACAAGCACAATGTCGCTATAGCCGCCAACATCGTCGAAGGTCGTTTTCAAAACTTCGACGGGGTCTTCGCTATAACCTTTGAAAAACTCGCCATAGGCTTTTGCTACGCGCTTTGGGGTGTCGAGCAAACCTTCGCGGTCCACATCTTCGCCAGTCCAAGCTAAAAGCGTGCGTACAGCCTCTTCAACTTTGGCCCGATCAGGCTTTTGTTGGTCAGCGTTTTTATCTTCTTTATTTACAATAGCGTCCATAAGATCGCTCCTGTTCTAACGTTTATCTGGTTGCCCAGAACTGTTTCCAAACATGCGTGATCCTGATACCTTATGCCGCCCCGACGGGCATTGCGGCGCTATCACTCGCACTTCATTATAGATTGGGTATATGGCTTGCCGCAACCCTAGTTTTTAATATAGGAACAATTGTGGCTTAGACAATAAAATTTTAGTCACTTAAACTTTGGGTTTCTTCATGATTGATGATGTTTACAACGGAAAAATCCTCGAATTTGCAGGCAATATCGAGCGGATAGGGCGGCTTGAGAACCCATCTGCGAGCGCCAAGGCACATTCGAAACTGTGTGGTTCAACTATTATTGTCGATATTATGGTCGATGACGGCGTTGTCACAGACTATGCGCATGAGGTTAAGGCGTGCGCTTTGGGGCAAGCTTCTTCCAGTATTATGGCGCGTCATGTGGTGGGGACTTCGGTTGAAGAACTGAAAGCGTTGAAGACGACAATGCATGCTATGCTCAAAGACAACGGCCCGCCGCCCAATGGTAAGTTCGATGATTTTAAATATCTTGAGCCCGTCCGCGACTATAAAGCCCGCCACGCCAGTACATTGCTCGCCTTTGACGCGATCGTTGATGCTTTTGAACAATGTGAATGTGCGTAAGTTGTTTTTGCGGGCACCGTTTGTGATGAATTCAAACAGATAGCGTCAAAGTCACCTCCTTTGTGGAGGTGACGTTTTATGCCGGATAGCTAAGGGCTTTGACGGATTGCTGGTAGATTGCTTGCGGTGACAAGAAATTTTCCAAGGCAAGCATACCAGCTGTAAGAGCGACAACAGCTAAGATGCCATAAATGTAGAACTTCGTTGTGTTGGCCATTTTAAGTTTCTACCTATTTCTCAACACTGATGTTTTTATACATCTGCTTGATTTGGAAGCTGGTTAGACCCGAATTTACATTGGCAACTTTTGGGGCGCGGTAGTCTTTGATTGATTTAAAAACGGTTGTTTTGGTTGAGCCTGGCTGCCCAAAAGTGAATTCAGCTACTTTAAATTCTGCATGGGCGCCGCTTGTCGCCATAAGGCCCGCTAATAATGTAAGTGAGATAAGGTTGCGCATGATTGGTCTCCAATATTATTTTAAATGTACGTTTCGTCCTGATAATCATTTAGGGGGTGGGGCGTTCAACAACCAATCAAACAACTCTGACAAAATCACGCCGCTTTATCACGGGGCTGTGATCGGCTGCGTAACCCGTTGGGTGTGAATGAATAATGGCAATGGCTCCACAGAAAGGCGTGACTTTTCTGGCAAAATTAGTAGTTTAAAAACATGCTTCGACGTTTCATCCGCCTTTATTCACTCGTTATTTCACCACTGCTTGGCAAAAATTGCCGCCATCTGCCAACCTGTTCTGCTTATGCAGATGAGGCGCTAAAAAGGCATGGGGGTTGGGCAGGGTTTTGGATAACGTTAGCGCGGTTTATTCGCTGTGGTCCTTTTGGCACGTCTGGATATGACCCTGTCGATAAAGAATTAGACGCGAGAGCGCGCTGGTATTTGCCTTGGCGTTATGCCCGTTGGACTGGCAAGCACATCGATCCTGACACACGGCTTGATAGATAAGCTTGTTTAAGCCATTCGATGGGGTTGATTTTTCACCTAAAATCATCGCAAAACGAGCGGTATAAAAACAACCCGCTTACCCGCATTTGTGCGCGGCGATTGAGCTAGGAGAAAAGCTTATGATTACCCTTTCATTTCCCGATGGCAATAAACGTGAATTCGACGCAGGCGTAACGGGCCTTGATGTCGCAACCAGCATTGCTAAATCTTTGGCCAAGAAGTCTGTCGCGATGAAACTCGACGGCGAATTGTCTGACCTCAGTGATCCAATTAGTAAAGACAGCGCGATTGAATTCGTTATGCGTGAAGATGACGACGCACTCGAACTCATCCGCCACGATTGCGCCCACGTTTTGGCCGAAGCCGTGCAAGAGCTGTTTCCTGATACGCAGGTGACCATTGGGCCGGTAATTGAAAACGGCTTTTATTATGACTTTGCTCGCGAGACGCCTTTCACCCTTGATGATCTCGCTGTCATTGAGAAGAAGATGCGCGAGATCATTCAGCGCAATAAGCCTTTCACCAAAGAGTTTTGGTCCCGCGAAAAAGCGAAAGAGCATTTTGCCGCGAAAGGCGAGGACTATAAAGTAGAGCTTGTTGATGCGATCCCTGAAGGGGAAGACTTGAAAATGTATGCGCAGGGCGATTGGATTGACCTTTGCCGTGGGCCACATATGACGACGACTGGTAAGGTTGGCGATTCATTCAAGTTGATGAAAGTTGCAGGCGCTTATTGGCGTGGTGATAGCGACAATGAAATGCTGACCCGCATTTACGGCACCGCGTGGGCGTCTGACAAAGACCTCAAAGCTTATTTGCATATGTTGGAAGAAGCTGAAAAGCGCGACCACCGTAAGCTTGGCCGTGAGATGGATTTGTTCCACTTCCAAGAAGAAGGACCAGGCGTTGTCTTTTGGCATGCGAAGGGTTGGACGTTGTTCCAAAACCTCGTCAACTATATGCGCCGCCGTTTGGAAGAAGACTATGATGAGGTGAACGCGCCGCAAATTCTCGACAAAGGCTTGTGGGAAACGTCAGGTCACTGGGAATGGTACCGCGAGAATATGTTTGTGACATCGACTGAAGATGATCGCACCTTCGCGATTAAGCCAATGAACTGCCCAGGCCACGTGCAAATTTTCAAACATGGTTTGAAATCCTACCGCGACCTTCCGCTTCGCATGGCGGAGTTTGGTGCAGTGTCCCGTTATGAGCCATCTGGTGCATTGCATGGCCTCATGCGTGTGCGTGCTTTCACACAAGATGATGCGCACGTCTTCTGTACTGATGAGCAAATGGCAGAAGAGTGCCTCAAGATCAATGATTTGATCTTGTCGACCTATGCTGACTTCGGCTTTGACGAAATTGTCGTGAAGCTTTCAACCCGCCCTGAAAAGCGTGTTGGTTCTGATGAGCTTTGGGATCGTGCTGAAAGCGTGATGGGTGAAGTTCTTAAAACCATCGAAGAGCAATCTAATGGCAAGATCACCACAGACATCTTACCAGGTGAGGGCGCGTTTTATGGGCCGAAGTTTGAATATACCCTGCGCGATGCGATTGGCCGTGAATGGCAGTGTGGTACGACACAGGTAGACTTTAACTTGCCTGAACGTTTCGGCGCTTTCTATATTGATGCCGATGGCGAGAAGAAGCACCCAGTGATGATCCACCGCGCTATTTGTGGTTCGATGGAGCGTTTCCTCGGTATCTTGATTGAAAACTTCTCAGGCCATTTCCCATTATGGATGGCACCTGTGCAAGCGGTTGTGACAACGATTACATCTGACGCTGACGATTACGGTCGTGAAGTGGCGGCCATGCTTAAGAAGGCGGGTATTAAGGTCATTACTGACTTCCGCAATGAGAAGATCAACTACAAAGTGCGTGAGCATTCACTGGCGAAAATTCCAGCGATTGTCGTTTGTGGTATGCGCGAGGCTGAAGAGCGTTCGGTGAATATTCGCCGCTTGGGTTCAAAGCATCAAACATCCATGACATTGGATGAAGCCATTGCTTCGCTGACGAAAGAAGCAACAGCACCAGATATTCTGCGCGACGAATAGGGGTTATCCCTCGGCTTATGGATTGGTTTGAAGGAAGCGGTGTTCGTTTCCTTCAAGCACCACCGCCGTCAAATTGCCTGTATCATAACAAAGCGTATCCACATTGATGCGGTTGGCCATCACTTCTGGCCTTCGGTGGGGAGTGTGGCCATGAACGATGACTTTCTCATGTAGTTCCTTATACGGAACAAACTCACGGCGTATCCACATCATGTCGTGGGCTGTTTGCTCATCAAGCGGCACATTCGGGCGAATGCCTGCGTGAACAAACATGTAGTCGCCCAAAATGACGTGGCTAAGCAGGCTATCAATGAAATCGAGATGGTGCGATGGCACCGCTGCTTGCAACGCTTCGCAAAACTTACGCATGACATCATCATCCACTGAGAGTGATGGCGCCTCTATGCCGTAAGATGCGGCCAATGTATCGCCGCCGTAGGTAAGGAAAGAATTTGCAAGCTTGATAGGGTTTGCCAAAAATTCGACCATCTTCTCCTCGTGATTGCCTTTCAAGCAAACCACATTGGGGTCAGCAGCACGGCGCTCTAGTAAGTATTGAAAACACCCAGCAGAATCAGGGCCGCGATCAACGTAATCACCGAGGAAAATGATTGTGTGGTTTTTAACGGGCTGCGCTTTCAAGTCGTCCGAAATCATCTGATCAAGCGCTTTAAGTTCATCAAGACAGCCATGACTGTCGCCAATCGCATAAATGCGCATATCATTAGGTGTGCGGGCATCGTTTAATGAAATTGTCGGCATAACCGTCTCGCTCTATCTATTCGCTATTTGAAATATTACCTGCTCGGCTACTAGCCTATGTCGTAAGTAGCATCAAGGTTGATGCTTGATGGTTTTCTGTGCCTCTGGTTTCTGTGTGAGAATCGACTGAGCGCTTAACTTTTTTTGACAAATTCAGTTTCCCAGATTACCTGATAATTATGAAAAAAAGGCGGCCTAAAATTTTGAAAAAGTTCTGGGAACCACGGTTTCCAGAACTGAGCTATGCGGCACCAGAGGATCCAAGGCTGGTGCGCTGGTTTATCCGTGCGGTTGAAAGCGTTTCTGGCCGCGACAAATATCTCGACCTTTATGAGATGTGGCGCGAGCGCTATGTCGGTAAATCCAAAACGATTATGGGTGATCTGCTCTCTCTCCTGAACGTAGAGATCACGCGACACGGAATGCAATGGCCACCTGAAAAACTCCCTGAAGGGCCATTGGTTATCATCGCGAACCATCCTTTTGGTATTGGCGATGGTATGGTGGTGCTTAATCTTGCGGAAGAGCTTGGTCGTCCTTACCGCGTTATCATCAATAAGGAATTGATGAAAATGCCTGAAATACAACCCTATTCGCTGGGTGTGGATTTTCATGAGAACCGTGAAGCGATGAAGATGAATTTAAACACCAAGCGTGAAGCTGTTCGTTTGTTGAAAGAGGGGGTTACAATCGTTGTGTTCCCTGCGGGGGGCGTGGCAACAGCAAACCAACCATTTGGTAAAGCGATTGATCTGCCTTGGAAGCTCTTTCCCGCTCGCTTGATACAGTCAGCTGAAGCGACTGTGTTGCCTGTGTTCTTTTCTGGGCAGAATGGGCCAATTTTTCATTTGGTGAGCAAGTTTTCAATGACCTTGAGGGCGTCACTTTTAATCCGTGAATTTAAGAAATTCACCAAGTCAGCCATTCATGTGCATGTAGGTGAACCTGTGCTCTATGAGAAACTGCGTCCGCTAACGGACCGACAAATACTGACAGATGAACTTTACAAAATCGTCCACGACCTCGCGCCATCTGAAAAAGATAAAAAGGCCGCCTAAAGTTTTTCGGCGATTGTTACGGCTTTAAAATAACTTCCACATCTTTATGAAGGCCGCTCTCAATCGAGAAGCGTTTTGAGTGGTTTTTGCCCTCATGCAGCGCGAAGGCGATGTAATCACCGGCGGCTAGAATGAGCTTTGGAAATGAGCTTGGAATAGTGCTTGCCACAGGGTCGCCGCCTGGGGTGAGAACCGTCCATGACGTGTTTGCCAGCGCTTCGCCACCAGATTCACTGACCAGCTTTAAGCTGATCTCTGCGCCGCGTTGATAAAGGGTTAGCTCAGTCAATTTGCCTGCTTTGACACGCACCTCTGCTGTCGCTTGCGAGTTGATGTCGCCGAAATGACTGGTGACGTGATAGTTGCCTTCGCCAAACTGTACCAGCTCGTTGGCTTTCAGATCATTTGCTACGGTACGAAGACCGTCGCCTTCATGGCGGGCAACTTCAAACCGTAGATATTTAGAAGGGATAATGTCACCTTCGCTAAAGGCTGCATTGAGGCGTAGCCCACCTGCTTTGATTTCAAAGGTGCTGCTGGTTGTTGGCGGCAAAACCTTGACCCGTTTGGTTTGGCCTGCGTATCCAAAAGCGCCGTGCACCAGATAATAACCAGCCTTCACCCGAAAATTAGCATTGCCGCCACTATAGGTGCCCAAAAGGGGAAGCTTACCGTTTGCCCCAGGTTTTTCGCTATAAACCCGCCACGTCATGCCTTTGTCTAAGGCTTCGTTGCTGCCTGCAATGTTTGCCCGCAGATTAAGCGTTGCGGCTTCATTGGGGAAATTCGTTTCGTCCGATGTGTCTCGCTTGAAGGTTGGAAGCGGCTTGCTTCGATCTTCTGGTCGGCTTGTTGGAACTGGTAAAACTTTAGTGCCGCTTGGAAGCGATTGCGCATAGGCTTTGCCTTGAGTTCCCAGATCAACCCCATTGATCGCCAAAATCATTGTAATGAATGCAAGCGTTGCATAGGTCTTTGTGAAAGTTATGGCTGAAAAAGCTGAGACGAAAGTCTTTCTCACGATTGAACAAATTCCATTTTAGCGTAGGTTGATCAGAGTATGCTGGACCCTAGCGAAATTCCCTCGTTTGGATCAAGCCGAATTAACAAAATGCACTGCAAAATTGGGACAAATAATGTCAACACCCCTAAAAACTGCTGAGAAAAACCAAGTCTTGCTCTCTCATTTGCAAAAACGGCGCTCAGTACCGTCTTTAAACATGGGGGGAGACCGTCCAGATGATGAGGCAATTGCCTCAATGCTGGAGATTGCCGCACGGGTTCCAGACCACGGCAAGCTCGCCCCTTGGCGCTTCATCGTTTACCCAGAAAATGCTGGTGGTGAAATCGGCTCTTATCTATCAAACCTTTGGGGGAGCGAAAATGCTGATGCTTCTGAGGATAGGCTTGAACTTGAAAAAAATCGTTTTGCTCGTGCGCCCTTGGTGATTGGTGTGGTGAGTTGTCCCGTCAAAGACCATAAGATTCCAGTATGGGAACAAGAACTTTCAGCGGGCGCGGTGTGCCTCAATCTCATTCATGCTGCTTATGGCCATGGCTATATCGGCCAATGGTTGACT
Organism: Hyphomicrobiales bacterium; assembly: GCA_039964305.1. Lineage (GTDB taxonomy): Bacteria > Pseudomonadota > Alphaproteobacteria > Rhizobiales > JACESI01 > JACESI01. The sequence continues at coordinate 45,169 of JBDVXS010000093.1, read as the reverse complement.
GAATGGTATTCGTTTCACGATGGGGCTGTTCGTCATCTCGGTGCAGGCGAGGGCGAGCGGTTTGCTGGTTTTATCCATGTTGGTACGCCGAGCATAGAACCTAGCGAGCGTCCTCGGCCCATTATCAATGACATTACAACCACATGGTCAAATCCGGCCGCTTAAATATAATCTTCCAAAGTCATCCAAATTGGAGAAGTACCCCCATGTTCTATGAACCGAGAAAAGGCAACCATGGTTTGCCACGCGACCCTTTCAAGTCATTGGTTGCGCCAAGACCAATTGGTTGGATTGGTAGCTTTGCTGGTGATAGAACGCCGAACCTTGCTCCTTACAGCTTTTTTAACATGGTAAGCGGCAATCCGCCGATTGTTTACTTCTCTTCTGAAGGGCGCAAAGACAGCATCAACAATGTGGATGAAACACGGGCCTTTTCTTGCAATATGGTAGGGGAAGCATTGACGCACCAGATGAACCAATCATCGGCTGGTGTGTCTTCAGACATAAACGAGTTTGACCTTGCCAGCCTTACGCAGAAAACATGCAGTATGGTTGATGCGCCCTATGTTGCAGAGGCTTACGCCGTTCTTGAATGTGTGCATTTAGAAACGAAACCGATGATAGACCAGTTTGGCGAGCCGACTGGCGCGATTATGGTGCTTGGTGAGGTTGTTGGTGTCCATATTAGTGATGATGCGCTGACGGATGGTTTCTTTGATTCCACAATCGTGAAGCCGCTCGCTCGCATGGGCTATATGGAATATTCAGTTGCAGATAAACCGTTCTCGCTTGATAGGCCTTAATACTGCAAAACTTAAGGGTTTGTTTACCATGTTTCGCCACCTTCAAAATGAAGGATACTGGAGAAAATGGCTTCCATCGAAGATGTCTCAGTTAATGGCTATCGCGCAAGCGAGAGGGTTGGAAACGCCCTCAAAAATGCTGCGCAGGCGACAGGCGTTGATTTCGACTATTTGGTGAAGACTGCCTACCGCGAAAGTTCTTTCCGACCAGAGCTGTCCGCTGATACATCCTCTGCAACAGGTTTATTCCAGTTTATCGAGCAAACGTGGCTTTCAACCGTCAAAAGTGATGGTGCAAAATTCGGGTTATCATCTGAGGCGAATGCTATTCAAAAAGGAAGCGATGGACGGTTTACCGTCGCAGACCCAGAACGCCGTCAACAGATTTTGGACCTTCGCAAAGATCCAGCTTTATCGGCAAATCTTGCAGGCGTTTTAACGCAGAAAAACCAAGCTTACTTGGAAAGAGCCACAGGCCTTGAACCAACTTCTGGCGAGTTATACATCGCGCATTTTCTTGGTGCGAAAGGGGCTGCGGATTTAATCTCGGCGGCTCAATCAAACCCGACTCAAAAAGCCAGCGATCTATTCCCGCAGGCTGCCAAAGCAAACAAGTCGATATTTTATGGCAATGGTGGTGACGGCAAAACCGTTCAGCAGGTTTACGCTGGTTTAATCAGCAAGCACTCGCAGTTTGGTGAACCTTTGGCGTTAAGGCCTGAACCGCAAAACACGCTTAAAAGCCATACCGCAGCCAGCCCTCAACAAACGAGCGAACCCAAAGTTGATGGTGCACAAGCAGCCTTCCTTGCTAGCCATTTTGGTTCTGTTGCAACCGCCTATTCGGCAGGACTTAGTGGCAAGGAAAATGGTTTCGATGCTTTGTTAGGCGCCAAGCCTCAAGATGGTTCTTTCTTTCTACCAAAGTCACGTTATGCAGCAGAGGGGGGGCGTGTTGCTGACCCGCTCGCTGGGGCGAGAGCTACTCAATCTGATAATTATCAGCAAACCCTCCCAAGCCGTTATGGTCGTGAGGGGGCGGGGGCTGTATCAAGTGATGTTTCGGCCACGCCTTCTGTGTTTAATCAAGCAATTCCAACGGCACTAATCGAGCCAACAGAGCCTTCGTTGCGTGATGGCCTAACGCCAAGCATTGTTACCAGTTCAGAGTTTGGCAAGACCGATTTACCTCTGGATTTATCGCAATACCTAAATGCTTATCAAAAAAGTGAATAATTGAACTTGTTTTGTCGTTTTTTGAAAACGTGGTGAACGAAGAATTAAGGCTTTACGGGGTAGGATACCTACAGTCAAAACTAAGTAAAGCGTCTTATGATTGTAGAGCAGTTCATTCAATGGGTAACTACCGCGCCTCCTGAAAAGAGAGCTAAGGCGACGAACGCCCTTGCGCGTGCCTACCTTGAATCCGGGTTATCTCCTGATGATTTTGATGCTGCGGAAGCGGCAATGACTTTTCTTTTGGATGATCCTGAAGATGCTGTGCGCTGGGCATTGGCAGAAGTTTTGGGGAGCGCTGAAGAGGCGCCGCGTCATGTCATTTTGGGTTTATTGGATGATAAGCCTGAAATCGGTGCAATGATTGCAGCTCAATCTCCTTTGTTGATCGATTCTGAATTGGTTGATATTGCAGCCAGTCGCTCACTTCCGTTTCAATTGGCTGTTGCGTCACGCATGGAGGTATCTCCGGTTGTCAGTGCTGCAATTGCTGAAGTAACGCCTTACCGTGTTTGCATGCGGTTGCTTAATAATCCGAATGCTGGAATTTTGTCGCGCACGTTGCTTCGTTTAACGGAACGCTTCGGTATCGATCCTACCATTCAACAAGAACTTTTGAAGCGCGACAATCTACCTGTATCGGCTCGCCAACTTATTTTGGCAAATATGAGTGATGCTCTTTGTGTGAGTGCAGTTGAAGCACAGCAGATGGATGCTGGACGCGTAGAAGATGTGTCGCGTGAAGCGCGCGATCGTGCAACGCTGACACTTGTTCGCAATATGGATGAAGATGAAATTCCAGAATTGGTCGAACATCTGCGCGACACGCTTCAGCTTACTCCTGTCTTATTGTTGCGCGGTATTTGTGCGGGCCAAGTGTATTTCTTTGTCGAGGCTTTATCGCTCCTTTGCGAAACCTCAGCAGAACGCGTTATGGCATTGCTCAATGACAATTCGTCTCGCGCTCTTCGCACGCTTTATCTAAAAGCTGGTCTTCCTGAAGAAGCTTATCCTGCTTTTGCTATCGCCTTTGAAGTTTATCTTGAGCAAGGCTCGGTGCTTGATCCCCGCGATCAATATCGTTTCACTCGCACGATGATCGAACGCATTCTAGAGCGTTATAAGTCTGTGACCTTTGGGGAAGTTGATGAGTTGCTCTCTATGCTCCGCCGCTTCTCATCAGAGACCGCGAGAGACGCAGCGCGTGAGTTTGTATCCGACCAAACAAAAGCCGCATAAAACGCTTAAAACCATCTATTCAATAGAACAAGAAAAAGCCCGCTGATAAATCTAGCGGGCTTTTTTGATCTTGGATTTTATGAAGCTGGTCGTTGCTGTTACAGAGAGTTTGAAACCCGCGCACCAGCCTTGATAAAGCGGTCTGGGTTTACGGCGCGATTGCTTACCCGTGTTTCATAGTGAAGGTGAGGGCCAGTGCTGCGGCCTGTGCTACCAACGCGGCCAATTCGTTTGCCTGTGGTCACGTATTCACCGACTTTAACGTGGATGCGGCTTAGGTGGGCGTATCTTGTTGTGATGCCGCCTGTGTGTTTGATTTCAACCAAGCGGCCATAGCCACCTTGCCAACTTGCTTTGATAACTTTACCTGGACCCGTTGCTAGAACCGGCGTGCCTGTTGCCGCTTTAAAGTCCATGCCTGAATGATTGGCATAGCGGCGTAAGAATGGATCAACACGACGACCAAAACGGCTGGTGATCTTGCCATTCGTCAATGGCTTAGCAAGAGGGAACCGCTTTACGCGCTTTTTGAGCTTGTTCAAGAAGGTAAGGTTTTCTTCCAAGGCAAGAATTGAGCTGTTGAATGTTACCGTGTCAACATGTGTGGCTTCCTCAAAAGGGCCGCCAACGGCATCAAAATTGTTTGGAAGTTGAGAAGAAGCTTTCGCGCCTAATGATCTCAAGACAGAAGCAATGTTCTTTGCTTTATCTACGGTTTTCTTCGCAACCAACCGAAGTTGATGAACCTGCGTAATCTCTTCTGTTTCAAGATTACGCTCGATTTTGTTGAGATCCAAAGAGGATGGATCAAGGCTCGTTAGATTTTGAGAAATCGCCGTCTCTGCTTGCGAGCTATAACGTGTTTGACCGTAAGCACTGGCGACATTAATCGATCCAACCGCGTTTTGATCAATGATTGAAGCATGATCTGTTTTACGGGCAGGGTGAGGGCGCGGCTCTGGTGTTGATGTTTGAACACGAATGCCTGCAGCTGACGCTGTTTTTACAAGGCTATCGACGGATTTTTTCCGTTCGTCCAATGAGGCGCGAAGCCCAAGTAGGCGATCAATTTTTGATTCAACTGATTTTTGATCAAGCATTTGACGGCTGGCAATGCGGTCAATCTCAATTCTGAGGCTTGCCATTTGATCTTCATAGGCATTTTGCAGGCGCACTTGGCGAATGTGCGACGCATTCAAAATGTCATCACGGAACATCAAGTATCCTGTCGCCCCTAGATAAGCGACGGCGAATGTAGCTGCAACAGTAACGCCAACAGCTGCTAAAAACGGATGAATGGTAACACTGGTTACCTTGTCACCTTTTGCAATAATTATGCGGTGAACATCTTTGCGTCGTCCAAACTGTTGTTTGCGCGACGATGAATTCGGGTTGTTAGGCATACAATCACCACTAACGGACAAAACTTAACTCTAGCCAACGATTGTAAATTTTTATGGTTAATAAAGTCTTTTCGTCTGAAAGACTTATAGTAAATACCTGCATTTATTTCACGGCGGTAATACCTGCTAAGGGCTTATAAAAACCAGGGGTTAAACCAGCCTGAGATCGCGCTTTATCATTGAAGGGAGGGCGGAGACTGCCTTTAAAGTGGCGGCGTACCATATCATGGAAGGTCGGCTCTGGTTTAAGTCCATGTCTGGCACAGGCGAACAAGAACCATTTCGTTCCAAAAGCAACATGACGCTTTTCGTCTCGATAGATGATTTCTAAGATTGCGGCGGTTTTGTCATCTTTCTCTGCTCGTATTTTATCAAGCATTGGTGGGGTGATGTCTAAACCACGCGCTTCTAACACAAGGGGGATAATCGCAAGGCGTGCCACCAAGTTGTGATCTGTCGCTTCTGCGGCCTGCCAAAAGCCATCGTGAGCGGGAAGCGCACCGTAATAGCTATCCATCTGTGTTAGACGCTCTGCGAGCAATGAAAAATGCTTTGCTTCTTCAAGCCCCACCTGCACCCAATTATCAAAGAAAGCACGCGGCATAGGAAGTCTGGCGCAACGGGCAACAAGGTCCCACGCAAGATCAATTGCGTTGAGTTCTATGTGAGCCAGCGAATGGACCAATGCCAGCCGACCTTTTTCACCACGAATGGACCGCTTGGGCATTTCACGTGGGGAAATTAAGTCTGGCTTTTGTGGGCGGCCTGGCCGTTTGGGTAAAGATGGCTGCACGCCATATGTGAGCGAGAGCGAACGTTGGAACCAAGCTTTTGCGGTTTTATGGGCAAGAGCTGTTTTGGTTTCCAAATTCGCCTCTGCAACAATGCGGATAGCGGCTAGTTCTAGGGACTTTAGATCCTTTAAGTTCGACACACTAAGCAGCCTTTACTGCTTCTAATACTGCGTCAACATGGCCTGGTACTTTTACTTTGCGCCAGATTTGAGTGATCTTACCGCTTTCGTCAATCAGGAAAGTTGTACGTTCAACGCCCATGTATTTCTTGCCGTACATGCTTTTTTCAACCCAAACACCGTAGGCTTGAAGCGTTTCTTTTTCTTCATCCGCGGCAAGGGTGATGGCGAGGCTGTGCTTGGCAATGAATTTGTCATGCTTTGCCGCTTTGTCAGGTGACATGCCGATAATGACGGCACCTTGCGCTTTGAACTCTTTCACTTTCTCCGTAAATCCAATCGCCTGTTTGGTGCATCCAGGAGTGTCATCTTTAGGGTAGAAATAGAGTATCACCTTTTCCCCAGTATAGTCGGAAAGGGACACGGTTTGGCCATTATCGGCGGGCAAAGAAAATTTTGGTGCTTGGTCGCCTTCGTTCAAGTGCATGAGATGTTTAACTCCAATTTTATAGCTTGGCTTTCGCAGAGTGGGAACAATGTATCGTGACAGGGTATATCTATGCTGTTTTATTGCGAATCTGTTTATGAATAGGCTACGGTCTTTATGAGACTGTGCAAGGAATGAAAACAAGAAGAATACGGTGAAAAAAGACACTTCACACAAGCTTGTCGCGTTTAATTACGTTTTATTGCGTACAGGTTTTTTCCTCTGTATGGCCGCCTTCGTGGTGGTCTGTGGAGCGCTTTACTATGTTTTGTCGAACGATCAAGACATGGAGTGGCTGCGAACCCGTATCGAATCGACCTTAAATGAGCGCAGTAATGGCGAGCTGACTTTTCGGTTAGAGCGGGCACGAATTGCGGTCGAGAAAGTAGAGGGCGCGCACCTTCTAATGTCCGGCTTAAGCGTTGCTGATCGTAATGGCCGTTTTATTGCGAACAGCGGTGAAATTAAGATCGTTCCGTCTTGGTTGTCGCTGGCAACAGATAACGTAACAATCCGCGAGATGAAAATTGAAGGTGCCGACATTCGCATGGTGTCTGCAACTGGATCGCTTTTCCCAGATATAGACTCGCAGCCTGAAGTCTTATTGGTAGATATTTTTTCAGATACAGGGCGACCAGGACTGGCACCTGATTCCAATAGTTTCGAAACAAATGTGTTTAAAACTGTATTGGGTTTTGACGCAGATGAAGACGAAACTGGAGATTTAGCAACTGATGCTGACCAGCAATTGGTTTCTCCTGTCGCTGAAAGTGCGGTTAAAGCGAAAGGTGATGACCCTGAAATACTCCGTCTGATCTCGTCTGGTCTTACTGAGTTTGGTTTTATTTTTGATCGCATCCACCAATTGGGCCTTGGTCAATTAGAGGTTGGTAATGTTGCAATTGAAGTTATGGATGAGAGCAAAAATCCGCTTCGAAAATTAAGAATAACGTCAGCGATTTATTCTGAAAGTACAGATGACAGTGCGGCACGGGCACAACAGCATATTGTCATCAAGACGAAGCAAAGTGGCGGTAATGGGATTGATGTCAACGTGACCCATGTGAGGGAGAGCGTTGGTAAAGGTCGTGCTTTCGTTGTTGGCGTTTCAAATATTATTGCGAGTAACTTCATCAAGAAACTCGCCGACCCACAATTTCCGATGAAATTAAATGTTCCCTTTGAAATAGGTGGTGAGGTTGTTTTAGACGACCAAGCGTCTGTCAGACGGTTAGATTTGAAGCTTAGTGCTGGCAAGGGAGTGATTGAAACGGGGCCAAAGTCCATTTTCAACATTGATAGCGGGGCGCTAAACCTAACCTTAAACCGCAGATCCAAGCAGCTGATTGTTAAACAATCGCCGTTTGTTTTTGGAAAAAACCGTTTTGTTGTACATGGAGGCCTCAGCCTGCCAGACGAGCTGTTGCAGCCCTATAATTTTCAGCTGTTTGCCGATGACGTACAACTTGATTCACCCGATGCCAACGCGCCGGCTATAATCGTCGATAAAATGGTTGCTAAAGGGGCGTTTCAATTGGCACGTAAGCTGATTTCCATCAGTGAGTTTTCGTTGCGAGTTGGTGACCTCAAAGGCGATGCGGCCCTGTCCTTCGGGTTTGATGGCAAAACCCCGTCTATGGCGCTGGTTGCTGAAATTGATAAAATTCCCGTTCCTGTGTTGAAACAGATTTGGCCAATTTTCATTGCGCCAAGTGCGAGAAATTGGACACTGAATAATCTTCACGAAGGTGAAATTCGTAATGCGCGCATTACCACGTCAATACCGACAGGTGTACTCGGTAACTTGCGCAAAGGCGCGACCATGCAAAACCATGAGATGGTCGCTGATTTTGATGTCATCAATTCCTCGTTTAGGGCATTTGGTAAGTTTCCAAATATTGAGGACGCTAAGTTAAGCGGTAAATTACGTGGAATCAGTTTTCAAGCAAAGCTTGATAGTGGAAAAGCGGTGTCCAAGTACGGGGGAGCCATCCAGCTCAGTGATGCGCAGTTTAAAATTAATGATTTCCGTTTTGAAGGTCCGACTGCCGATATTTCGTTGACGGCAAAAGGGAAGGCCGACGATGTAGGCGAGATTGCAAACCGTGAGCCTGTTCGCGCGTTAAGTTATGCCAAGATCGAACCACGTGGCCTGTCTGGCTCTGTTGTTGCCGATGTTGCTGTGAGCCTACCCCTGAGACCGAAATTGGCTGCAGGAGAGGTCGATTGGAAGGCAGGGTTGGATCTTTTTAAATTTTCCAGTCCAAAGCCAATTGATGGTCGTCAAATCACCAATGCGACGGCGGAAATTGCAATCAATCCAGATGTAATGACCATCGATGGCAAGGGTGAGATCGACGGGATCAATGCCGATATTGATATGACGCTTCCAATCAGAGGTAAAAATACGTCTCGAACTGTCGCGGTTAAATTGGTGCTGAATGATAAAGACCGAGACAGGCTTGGTATTGATTTTGGAGATTTCTTAAAAGGTCCAGTCAGCGTTGAAATAGACCAAGATGGGGGGTCTGCCAAAAATGGTGATCTTTATAAGGTTGATTTATCGCGCGCTGAAATCAATCTTGATTTCCTCGGTTGGAAAAAGAGTAAAGGGGTGGCAGCCTCTGCTCGTATGCGCTTGATCACTACATCCAAAGGGACGAATGTCCGCGACTTTTCAATGGCAGGCGATGGTTTTGGCGCTAAGGGACGTGTTGATATTTCTAACTCAGGAGAAATCACACGCCTGAACCTCTCGAATCTCTTTTTGAAAAAAGGCGATAGCATTGCGGTTAATGCTGTTTTGCGCTCCGAACGTACCTATGACATCAAGGTTGATGGCAAATCCTTTGATGCGCGCTCTTTAATCCACGTTTTAACAGAGCGGCCTAACTCTGCGGCTGATGATAATTATCGTTACAAAATCAAAACGTCTATTGGCAGTGTCACAGGTTATCTTGGTGAGAAAATTCGTGGGCTATCACTGGACGTCAGTTTGCGTGGGCCAACTGTTTTGAAGCTCCTTGTGAGTGGGGTCACGAAGCGTGCGAAACTTCCGTTTGAAATTCGTTATGGAGCGGTTTCTGGTCGCGGCGATGTTTTGACTGCAAAAGGCCCAGATGGCGGGGCAATCGCTCGCTTTGCCAATATTTACTATCGGGCATTTGGTGGTCCGTTTGCGATATCAGGGCGCAGACCTCCCGGTGTTAAGGCGCTAACGGGGAACTTCCGTATGAACCGCTTTTGGTTGGTTGATGAACCGGCATTAAGCGGTCTTGGCGGTGGTGTTGATAGGAATGGTCGCCCGTCTGTGAAGTTCAATGTGTTGAATATTGATTTCACCGAACAAGACCAGAAACTTCGGGTCGTTAAGGGGCTATTGTCGGGTGATAATATCGGCGGAACCTATGAAGGTGTATTGAACCGCAAAACCAAGGCTGTGAACTTCACAGGCACCTATGTGCCGATTTATGTGCTCAACAACTTCTTTACAAAAATTCCGATTTTAGGTCAGGTTCTGGGCAATGGTAAGCGCGAGGGTTTGATTGGTGTGACGTTTAAGGTCAAAGGGACGATTGGTAAGCCCGAAGTAACGGTAAACCCATTATCGGCACTCGCCCCAGGCTTCTTACGCCAGCTCTTCCGCTTTAGAAAAACCAATGAATCAACAAATTAAGCAGGCTGGATAAAACCTAGATAGGTTTAATCAGCACATGCTTTTTCTTGCCAAGCGATAATTTGATAACGCCGTCAACTAAGTCATCTTTGGTGATGGCGCGGCGCTCGTCATTGGTGGCTTTGTCGTTGATTTTTACAGCACCGCCTTTGACTTGGCGTCTTGCATCGCCGTTCGATTGGCAAAGGCCTGCAGTCACATAAAGTCCCAACATGCCAAGGCCTTCTTCAAGCTCCGCATTGGATACATTGAAGGTCGGTAGGTTATCGGAAACAGCCCCTTGTTCGAAGGTTTTTTCTGCTGTTTCTTGGGCTGACAAAGCCGCTGCCTCACCACGCATAAGACGGGTTGCTTCATAGGCGAGCACTTTTTTAGCTTCGTTTATCTCAGCCCCTTCTAATGCACCAAGACGTTTGATTTCATCAATTGGTAAGAGCGTGAAGCGCAAGAGGAAGCGCTCAACATCGGCGTCTTCTGTGTTGCGCCAGAACTGCCAGTAGTCGTAGGCAGATAACCTGTTTTCGTTAAGCCATATGGCACCAGAGGCCGTTTTTCCCATTTTGGCACCAGAAGACGTGGTCATCAGCGGTGTGGTGAGGGCGTAAAGTTCAGCACTCTCCATACGTCTGCCAAGATCAACGCCTGACAGAATATTACCCCATTGGTCTGAGCCGCCCATTTGAAGGCGACAGCCAAAGCGTCTGTAGAGTTCAACAAAGTCATAAGCCTGAAGGCACATGTAATTAAACTCAAGGAATGACAGATGTTGTTCACGTTCAAGGCGCATGCGCACGCTATCGCGTTGTAGCATCGCGTTGACGGAAAGATGGCGTCCCACTTCACGCAAGAAATCTACATAATGCAGATCAAGCAACCACTCGGAGTTATCCGCCATGATTGCGTCTTTTGGGCCTTCACCAAAGGTCAGTAGGCTATCAAATGCTTGCTTGATGCCTTGTTTGTTTTCTTCAATCGCTTCGCCCGATAAGAGCTGACGGGATTCGTCTTTACCCGATGGATCGCCAACCCGCGTGGTGCCACCGCCCATAAGCGCGATTGGTTTGTGGCCTGTTGCTTGAAACCAATGAAGCATCATGATCTGGATCAGACTACCCACATGTAGGCTGTCGGCTGTACAATCAAAGCCAATATAAGACGTGACTGTTTCCTTGCAGAGCAAAGCATCAAGCGCTGATGCATCTGACATTTGATGGATAAAGCCGCGTTCTTCAAGAACATGGAGGAAGTCTGATTTGTAGCTTGTCATGCCCGACAGGTCACTTTTCTTATAGAGAGGGGTTGTTGGTGGCCAGTTGGCCGTTTGTGCTCCGGTGAATAGCGTCTTTGTCGTTGATTTGCAAAAACTTTGCGCTTTTCTTCTGTTGTCGCCCCCGTGAAGCAGTTAGGCTTAGCGAAATGAATGCAGATTTGAATGTGAGAACGCCATGAAAACAATAATTGGCACGATGAGTGGCACATCTATGGATGGTATTGATGTTGCCGTGCTTGAAACCGATGGCGACGTTGTTGGCAGTGCAGGGGCGACACATTTTCAAAAATACACGAAAGCTGACCGCAGCTTGTTGACGGACGCCATGGCCGCTTGCCGTGAACATGGTCGAGATCATGCTTTGGTCATCGAAGCTGATAAGATGATTACAGCCAAGCACTATGATGCGATTAAGGGTTTGATGGATGAAGCAGGGCTTACGGCCAGCGATGTGGATCTGGTTGGTTTTCACGGCCAAACCCTCTATCACGCGCCACAAGATAGGGTAACGGTTCAAATTGGTGATGGTGAAGCGCTCGCCCGCAAGCTTGGGATACGTGTAGCCTATGATTTTAGAACCGCTGATGTGAAGGCTGGTGGAGAGGGGGCGCCTCTGGTGCCCGTATTCCATCAAGCATTGGTTGGTGGCGTGCCGCTGCCAGCAGCGGTCCTCAATATTGGTGGTGTGGCAAATATTACGATTATTGGTGATGATAGCCTTGATGCATTTGATACGGGGCCAGGCAATGCTCTTGTCGATGATTGGATGCGTTCGCGCACCTCTCGCACCTTTGACCAATGGGGCCGTGTTGCAGGTGAGGGCACGGTAGATGAAGCTGTTCTGGCTGATCTTCTTGCTCATTCTTATTTTGACCGCCCAGCGCCAAAATCTTTGGACCGTGATGCGTTTGATGTGATGGCTTTGGACAGAGCATCATTGGCTGATGGTGCTGCGACATTGACGGCGTTTTCAGCCCATTCAATGGCGAAAGCTCTGGAAGGGCGAGGCATCAAGTCGCTTTATGTGGCGGGCGGCGGCGCAAATAATTTGACCATGCTTCGGATGCTTCAAGCGGCCTGTGGTTTGGAACCGCAAAATGTTGAAGTGCTTGGCTATGACAGTGATTTTTTGGAAGCCATCGCTTTTGCTTATCTGGCTGCACGTGTAGAACAGGGGTTACCGCTTACATTCCCGGGCACGACTGGTGTTAAAGAACCAACCACGGGCGGGGTCTTAAGCGCGTAGTGATGACTTTATTTGTACAAATTGACGTGGGAAAACGTAATGCAGCTTTATAGAAAATACGCACTATATGCCTTGATTGTCATCACAGTCGTTGCCGCATTTGCTTTTGTTTTATCCGCTTTATTCGATTTTAATTCGTCAACAGGCACGAGCCTCATTGGGTTGTGGGTTCCGGCGATGTTGGCTGGGTATTATTATAAATCCCAAGAACAGGTTGCGGCGATCGGTGAGACGATCAAATATTCAGCCGTGTTTACTGCTATTCAATTGGTCATCAATGGGTCGTATGCCGTTGTCATCTTGTTGATTTTTCCAGACCTGATTTCGTTTCTCAGTCAAATCAATCCGGCCGTATTACTCCTTGTTCTGGCGATCGTGTGTTTGATTTCAATGCTTGTTAGTTATTTGAGCTTTAGCTTTGGTGTGTATACAGCGCGAAAAGCCCTTGAAAAGCAGGCAATAAAAAACGGCTGAATTTTCATCCAGCCGTTTGAAATTTCTGCCAATGCAAAGAGCGCTTAGTCGCCATCTCCATCATCGCCAAAGTCCATGTCTTCTAGCGATGGTAGTTCTGCTGTTGGAGGCGGTAGCATTTGCATGCGCTCTGCAACGCCCATGCGGGTGTCGATGTAGTTCGCGCAATTGTCGACCAATTCATCCACGTGATCTTCAAAGAAGTGGTTTGCACCTGGGATGACCGTGTGGTCAATGGTGATGCCTTTTTGTGTACCAAGCTTGTCGATCAAGGCTTGTGTGTCTTTCATCGGCACCACTTTATCTTGGTCACCATGAATGATGAGACCATCTGACGGGCAGGGGGCGAGGAACGCGAAATCATGCAGGTTGGTTGGCGGGGCAATGGAGATGAAGCCTTCCACCTCTGGGCGACGCATTAATAGCTGCATGCCGATCCAAGCGCCAAACGAGAAACCCGTAATCCAAACGCCACGTGCATCTGGATGAATGGTTTGCACCCAGTCAAGTGCTGCGGCGGCATCAGATAACTCGCCTGTGCCATGATCAAATGCGCCTTGCGAGCGGCCAACGCCACGAAAGTTGAAACGCAAAGCTGCAAAGCCGCGATCAACATACATGTAAAACAAGTCATAGATGATCTTGTTGTTCATGTTGCCACCAAAGCGCGGATGCGGGTGGAGCAAGAGCGCTAGTGGCGCATTTTTTTCTTTAGATGGCTGATAGCGACCTTCGATGCGACCGGCTGGGCCATTGAAAATTATTTCGGGCATATAGAACAAGCTCATGTTAGAGAGGCGTAATCTCGGCCTTTACCACGAAAGGGGGGGCAACTTTCAAGTTTTTCGTGCATTTAGAGGCAAAAAAACTGTAAATTTGAGAAACATGCGTATTTATCTTGACCATAATGCCACATCTCCGCTTCGTCCATCGGTGAAAGAAGCCATGATGAACAGCCTTGGCGCGCCGCTTAATCCGTCTTCTGTCCATCAAGAAGGACGGCAGGGGCGTAAGGTGATTGAGGCTGCGCGCGAAAAAGTGGCAGCCCTTGTGGGGGCGGACCCTAAAGCTGTGGTGTTTACCAGCGGTGGGACCGAGGCCAATAACACAGCCTTATCGCCGCGCGTGCAGTTTGGTTCTAACATTAAGACGTTTAATGCGCTTTATGTCTCGGCGGTGGAGCATCCTTGTGTTTTGGCGGGTGGGCAGTTTTCAAAAGAGCAGATGCATCATTTGCCCGTTGATGAAAACGGTGTTGTTGATCTTGAAAAAATTACCGCTCAATTGGCCGAAGTGGACGCGCCTTTTGTCAGTGTCATGTTAGCCAATAATGAGACGGGCACAATTCAGCCGATTGCGGCCTTGGCTGAGATTGTTCATGCCCGCGATGGTTTTCTCCACGTTGATGCGGTGCAGGCAGCTGGCAAAATTCCAATTGATATTTTTGAACTTGAAGCCGACAGCATGACCCTATCCGCCCATAAAATTGGCGGACCGCAGGGCGTAGGCGCGCTGATCCGACGGCAGGTTGGTGTTGGTATTCCTGCACTCCTAACGGGCGGCGGGCAGGAGCTAGGCTATCGCGGCGGCACGGAGAATGTGGCGGGCATAGAAGGCTTTGGCGTGGCAGCAGCAGAAGCGCTTTCGCAATTGCTTGCTGACGACACATTGCAAAGTCAATTGGAAAACGGGCTAAAAGCGCTTTCCAATGAAATTGTGATCTTTGCTGAAGATGTTCCTCGTTTGCCAAACACCACCTGTTTTTCGCTTCCAAATAAACGGGCTGAAACGGCTGTTATCTCTTACGATATGGCGGGCATTGCCGTTTCATCTGGCTCGGCTTGTTCGTCTGGTAAGGTGGGTGCATCCCATGTGCTTGAGGCGATGGGTGTACCGCAAGAACAAGCGGCTGGTGCTATTCGTGTCTCAACAGGGTGGAACAGCGATGCAGCGGATATTGATGGATTTATTGCGGCAACCGCCAAACTTCTAAGATGAATTAGAGGGTTGCCCCGCGCTTGAACAATGTCTTTTCTGAAATTGACGCGCTTTTTTATGGCGTCTTCAAAGTCGGCAACCATTGGGGCAGGCTCTCGGCCTATTTTATGCACGTAAATTTGATAGGCAGACCGTGCACATGACTTTATTGCAGAAAGGTCGTTGTTTGTTGCTGGTTTTATCGCAATATTTGGCTGCATCGCTTGATTTCTCTAATAAGGTGAGTATTTAACTCATAATATAAATTTTCGTTAACCCCTTCCAATTCTCAAGCAGTAGTTTATATCAATTCTAAACTAGAAACTTTCTAAACTGGCTCTGTGCAAAACGGAGCAACTACGGAGCATCATATGCCTGCTGTTCAGGAAACAATTGATCAGGTCAAAGAAATAGACGTCGATCAGTACAAATATGGTTTTGTCACCGACATCGAAAGCGAAAAGGCCCCTAAAGGTCTGAGTGAAGATATTGTTCGCTATATCTCTGCGCAAAACAAAGAGCCTGAATGGATGCTTGAATGGCGTCTTGATGCGTATCGTCGTTGGCTGACAATGATAGAACCAGATTGGGCGCGGGTTGATTATCCTAAAATCGATTTTGAGGATATCTATTATTATTCTCGTCCAAAATCGACAGAAGGCCCGAAAACGCTTGATGACGTTGATCCTGAGCTTCTTGAAACATACAAGAAACTCGGCATTCCGCTCGGTGAACAAGAAATCCTAGCAGGCGTGCAAGAACGCCGTGTTGCTGTGGATGCTGTGTTCGATAGTGTTTCTGTTGTGACGACATTCCAAAAAGAGTTGAAAGAAAAAGGTGTGATCTTCATGCCGATTTCAGAAGCGGTGCATGAGCATCCTGAACTCGTGAAGAAGTATCTTGGTACTGTGGTGCCAGTCACGGATAACTACTACGCAACGCTCAATTCTGCGGTGTTCTCAGATGGTTCGTTCGTCTACATCCCGAAGAACACACGCTGCCCGATGGAGCTTTCTACTTATTTCCGCATTAATGAGGAAAACACAGGTCAGTTCGAGCGCACGCTCATTATCTGTGAAGAGGGTGGTTATGTGTCTTACCTTGAGGGCTGTACAGCGCCTCAGCGTGATGAAAACCAACTGCACGCAGCCGTTGTTGAATTGGTGACAATGGATGAAGCGGAAATCAAATATTCAACCGTTCAAAACTGGTATCCCGGTGATAAAGACGGCAAAGGTGGCATCTATAACTTCGTGACCAAGCGCGGCGATTGTCGCGGTAAGAATTCCAAGATTTCTTGGACACAGGTTGAAACGGGTTCTGCAATCACTTGGAAATACCCAAGCTGCATTTTGCGCGGTGATGGTTCACAGGGTGAGTTTTACTCAATCGCTGTATCCAACGGTCGTCAGCAAATCGATTCTGGCACGAAAATGATCCACTTGGGCAAGAACACCAAGAGCCGGATCATCTCGAAAGGTATTTCAGCTGGTAACAGTTCTAACACCTATCGCGGC
Source organism: Hyphomicrobiales bacterium (assembly GCA_039964305.1). Lineage (GTDB taxonomy): Bacteria > Pseudomonadota > Alphaproteobacteria > Rhizobiales > JACESI01 > JACESI01. Next base: position 28,928 of record JBDVXS010000093.1, on the reverse strand, counting down.
CAAGTATCAGCGCACCGCAAAGCAACGGATGCGCGTAACTTTACCCAGTGTGATTCATTGCTGATTGGCGATCAATGTGGCGCACACACCGTGCCTTACATTGAAGCGAAGAATTCGTCTGCTCAGTTCGAGCATGAGGCGACGACATCGAAGATTTCAGAAGATCAACTGTTTTACTGCATGCAACGCGGCATCGACGAAGAAGAAGCAACAGCGCTCATCGTCAACGGCTTTGTGCGTGAAGTGATCCAAGAACTTCCAATGGAATTTGCGGTTGAAGCACAAAAGCTGATCTCGATCTCACTTGAAGGGTCTGTCGGTTAATGACAGGCGCTGTGACGGAAGATGACTTGAGGAAACTCAAGAAGCTTTCGGCTTACTGGATGATCGGTTCATGGCTTTTTTTGGGAGCTCTGTTTCTGGTCAAACAGACTGGAATTATTGAACTGAGTGAACGCATCCATTGGTATGCAGTGCCGGTTTTCATGGTGGGACTTTACTACCACTACAAACTGAAAACCGGACGGCAAGAATTAGCAAGACAGCGCGAAGCGGAAGCCCGCGAAAACGCTGAGGAACAAGAATAGAGTTTTGATTGCAAGCAGAGACCTTGCAACGATGAAGGACAGTAAAATGCTAGAAATTAAAAACCTCCACGCTCGTATTGAAGAAGATGGAACAGAAATCATTCGCGGTCTTAGCTTAAGCGTTAAGCAGGGCGAAGTGGCAGCGATTATGGGGCCAAATGGTTCTGGTAAGTCGACGCTTTCTTACATTCTTGCAGGTCGCGACGATTACGAAGTGACTGAAGGCGAAATCTTGTTCAACGGCGAAAACATTCTAGAGATGGACCCGGCTGAACGCGCTGCAACTGGCGTTTTCTTGGCGTTTCAGTACCCTGTCGAAATTCCAGGTGTGCCGACCATGACATTCCTTAAAACTGCCATGAACGCACAGCGCAAAGCACGCGGCGAAGAAGAGCTTCCAACACCTGACTTCATCCGTCTTGTGAAAGAGGCTGCTGGCAAGCTTAAAATCGACATGAACATGTTGAAGCGTCCGCTTAATGTTGGTTTTTCTGGCGGTGAGAAGAAGCGTGCTGAAATTCTACAAATGGCGCTTTTGAACCCGCAGCTTTGTGTTCTTGATGAAACCGATTCTGGCCTTGATATTGATGCGCTTAAAATCGTTTCAGAAGGCGTGAATGCGCTTCGGGCTGAAAACCGTGGCTTCCTAGTGATCACACACTATCAGCGTTTGCTAGAGCACATTGTGCCAGACACAGTGCATGTCCTTTACAAAGGTCAAATCATCAAATCAGGCGACAAGTCACTTGCGCTAGAGCTTGAAGCGAACGGCTATAACGACATCATTTCTCAAGCGGCGTAAGGGAAACCCATGACTGTTGTTCCTATGATTAAACATACGGCTGCTGAAGAAACGCTGTTTGGTCTCAAAAGCCAAAATGATGGCGCGCTTGGCTCGCTCAAAGTTTCTGGCTTGCCAACACGCCGTGTTGAGAGCTGGCACTATACGGATCTTCGCACGCTGCTTAAAACTGTGCCTGCAACGGTGGTTGAACCTGAGACGGGTGATATTGCTATGTTTGGTGAAGCTACCTTGCTTGAAGCGGGTGACGCGCCAGCTGCGAGTGATGAGTTTCGTGATGATGATGCCATCGGCAAGTTGAATGCGTCTTTCGCCACAAAAGGTGTGACGTTATCTATTGTTGGTGATGCTGGTAGCACGCCATTTTTGATCCCTGCAATGGTTTCAAATGGCGCAACGCACACGCGCAACTCTGTGGACGTTGGCAATGGCGCTAGAGGGACTGTGATTGAACATCATGGTGCCGAAGCAGGCTTTTCCACCACAGTGAGCGACCTTACTATTGGTGATGATGCCGAGGTTTCTTATGTGATTTCTCAGCAGGTAGACCGCGCATCAACCCATCTTGGTCAAATCAACGTCAGCCTTGGTGCAAATTCCAAGCTTACAATTTTCATTCTCAATGCTGGTGGTCAGTTGATCCGTCAGGAAGTGAATGTGAACGTTGAAGGCGAGGGTGCAGACTTCCAAATGCGTGGTGTGAACTTGATTGGCGACGATCAGCATATCGACGTGACTATGGATTTGAACCACGCTGTTCCAAACACAGAATCGGAAGAAATTTTCCGTAATGTTGTGGTTGGTAAAGGTCATGGCATCTTCCAAGGCAAAATCCGTGTTGCGCAGATTGCGCAAAAGACGGATGCGAAAATGGCGTGTAACACACTGCTTATGTCGGACGACGGCAATTTCTCAACCAAGCCTGAACTAGAGATTTTTGCTGACGACGTTGCTTGTGGACACGGTGCGACCTTTGCAGATATTGAGCCGAGCTATCTTTTCTATCTAATGTCTCGTGGCATCCCAGAAAAAGAAGCGCGTGCGCTGCTGATTAAGGGCTTTGTTGATGAGATCGTTGAAGACCTCGAAGATGAAGCTTTAGAAGAAGCAATCGTCGGTGTGATTGATACGTGGTTGGATGCAAATGGCTGATTATGATATCGAAAAGGTCCGCGCGGATTTCCCGATCCTTACGCGTGAGGTTTACGGTAAGCCCTTGGTTTATCTCGATAATGGTGCATCAGCACAAAAGCCAACAGCGGTTATAGATGCGGTGAGCAATGTCTATTCGAATGAATATTCGAATGTGCATCGCGGCCTGCATTTTCTCTCCAATGCAACAACAGATGCTTTTGAAGTAGCACGCGAGAAGGTTCGTTCTTTCTTGAATGCTGCAAGCGCGGATGAAATCATCTTCACGCGCTCGTCTACCGAAGCAATCAATCTGGTTGCCCATTCTTATGGTGGGGCGAATATTGAAGAGGGTGACGAAATCATCCTCTCTATCATGGAGCACCATTCCAATATTGTGCCGTGGTTTTATCTGCGTGAGCAAAAGGGCGCCGTGATTAAATGGGCGCCAGTGGATGAGGATGGCAACTTCTTGATGGATGAATTCAAGGCGTTGTTTTCTGAACGGACTAAGATTGTCGGCATCACGCATATGTCCAATGCACTTGGTACTGTGGTGCCGATTAAAGAGGTTTGCGCCTTCGCTCACTCCAAAGGCGTTCCCGTCATGGTGGATGGCTCGCAAGGTGCAGTTCACATGCCTGTTGATGTGCAAGACCTTGATGCCGATTTTTATTGTGTAACAGGTCACAAGCTCTACGGCCCGTCAGGTATTGGCGTGCTTTACGGCAAGATGGACCTGTTGAAGGAAATGCCACCTTATATGGGCGGTGGTGAGATGATTAAAGACGTCACGATAGATGGTGTGACGTACAATGACCCTCCGCATCGTTTTGAAGCGGGTACACCGCCAATTGCACAAGCGATTGGTCTGGGCGCTGCCCTTGATTATATGGACAGTATTGGCCGTGAAAACATTGCAGCCCATGAAGCTGAACTAACCGCTTATACCAAAGAGCGCCTTGGAGAAATGAACTCTGTGCGGGTTATTGGTGAGGCAGAAGGCAAGGCGGCCATTTTCTCCTTTGAGGTTGCAGATATTCATGCCCATGATGTCTCTATGGTGATTGACCGTGCAGGTGTTGCTGTGCGTGCAGGTACACATTGTGTTCAACCCCTCTTGCAAAGGTTCGGTGTAACCTCCACATGTAGAGCATCATTTGGTATGTATAACACCAAGCAAGAAGTCGATGTTCTGGCGGAAGCCCTCAAAAAAGCACAAGATTTCTTTGGCTAAGACGCAATACGGAAACGATAAAATGGTTGAATCTAACGACGAAACGTCAAATCGAATTGAAGCTGCACCTGCTGAAGAATTGCAGAAATCTGCCATTCCTCAAGCCGAACTTGAGCAATTGACCACAGATATTATTGCTGCAGTCAAAACGGTTTATGACCCTGAAATTCCCGTCGATGTGTACGAGCTTGGTTTGATCTACAAAGTCGACATTTCAGATGATCGCAATGTGGAAGTTGATATGACGTTGACCGCCCCTGGGTGTCCTGTTGCAGGTGAAATGCCGATATGGGTAGAAAACGCTATTTCATCTGTGGACGGTATCGGGATTGTTAACGTCAATATGGTATTCGATCCCCCATGGGACATGAGCCGTATGTCTGAAGAAGCACAAGTGGCTCTTAACTGGTACTAGGCGGAGTATAAAACCATGTTTGGCGGTTTAGGTATTGATCTTTTAACAGCGACAGACGCAGCCAAGACGCGTTTGGGTGAGCTTATGGAAAATGCCGACAGTGCGGATGGCATTCGTATTGGCGTTAAAAATGGCGGCTGTGCTGGCATGGAATACACGGTCGATCTGACTGACGGCGGCGAGAAGGGCGACGATGTTGTCGCCTTTGACGAAGGCAAAGTTTATATCGACAGCAAAGCAATTCTCTTCCTGCTTGGTACTGAGGTTGATTTTGAAGTGACGAAGTTCAGAACGGGTTTCGTCTTCAACAATCCAAACCAAACATCTGCTTGTGGATGCGGTGAATCGGTCGAACTGACACCTGCTACACTGCCAGAAGGCATGACGCTGGGACGTTCGTAAGTCTGAATTTCAAAATTGTTAGTGAGGTTTGATGAAACGCTTAAGCCGCGTTGATCATTACCTTGTCACGTTCTGTTATCACGCGGTTACGGCCAGTATTCTTGGCGGCATACAGACAAAGGTCGGCGCGATGCAGAATGGATTGTGGCGTGTCATCTGGCGCCATCATTGCGACACCTGCTGAAATCGTAATTCTGCCTAGATTATCGCCTGTTGAACGCTTGATCACATCCCTTTTTGAGACGGTCATGCGCATTCTGTCTGCAACACTATGGGCTTGAGCAAGGGATGTATTCGGCAAGATGATCGCAAACTCTTCACCGCCATAGCGGCAAGGTTCATCTGTTACCTTCACATTGCTTTTGATTGCAAGAGCAACAAGCCGTAGAACCTGATCGCCCGTTTGGTGGCCCCACTGGTCATTGAAGAGTTTGAAGTTATCAATGTCAGCCAAAATCAGCGAGAGGGGTTGTTTCGCGTGCTTATGATTTAGAAGCGCTTTATCAAGACTTCGATCAAAATGACGGCGGTTACCGATGCCTGTTAGCTGATCCATAATGGATTCTTCGCGTACTTCCTCCAAGTTCTTGCGAAGCAATAGCAAGTCCTTATGAGCTTCTTTGAGTTCTCGCGAGATTTCTGCGTTTTGCTTTTGAGCGTCGGCAGTTTCCATCGCCATACGCTTTATCAACTTGGTAAGCGATGTTTGGTCAAGGTGAAGCTCAAGGTCTTCTGTTGCCTGAGCAAGATTGTCGCCCATTGTTTGTGTCAGCCCAAATGAGCGTTGCGCGATTTTCTCGAGCGTCGACGCTTCCTTGGTGATTCTATTGTTTATCTCATCAGACAGGGCGCTATCCGCACCTTTGGCCAAGTAATCCTCATAGACCTGCAAAATTTGTGCTGAGGAGATACGGTCATATTTTGCGATGATATCTTCGATCGTCTGGGACATCTTTGGGTTTTCACCAGCAAGGTGTCGAAACCATACTTCATATGCCTTGGGATATGCCGAGACACGGTTTGACGACATCTCAGCCAGCGCTCTTTCCGCAATGGCAAGTGTCTGCTCAAGTTCCCTTTGGCGTTCCATGTTATCCCAACAAACTGCGATCTATGCCCTTGTATACTAGATTTTTGACCTTAACGTCAGGTTACTACAAAGGCATTGATTTTCGAGAAAACGACCAAAATGTGCGCTTTTTCGGCTTTTTAAAGGGATTTAATCGCAATTAAGCTGATGTTCGGCTTCTAATTGGTCGGGTCATGAAGTCTGGAACATGGTCGCCCATACCAACAACTTTGTTATTAGACCCTTCATTACGCCCGCCATCTTTAGACCGTTCTGGCCTTTTTGATTTCTTGCGAGTGTTTTGATCCGGCGCTTTAGCAGCTACCGGTTCGCTAGCTTGGGTCTGTGCTGTTTTTGGTTGTTCGGTTTTATCCGCACCGTCCGCGTCGCTTTTTTCAACTTTAGCCTGGCTTGCAGGTTTTTCGCGAGGAGTAGGTTTTGAATTTTCAGATTTTGGGCCACGACCTTTGCCGCCACGACCACCACGCCCACGCTTCGGGCGCTTTTCCCGTTCAGCTTCAAAATCAACTGGCTCGCCGTGCCATTCAATTTCTTGTTTTATCAAATCGATAATATCCGCAACATTGCGCTCATCATCTTGAGTGACCAGCGTATAAGCGGTGCCCAATCGACCAGCACGGCCTGTGCGGCCAATACGGTGGACATAATCTTCAGCGTTAAACGGAACATCGAAGTTGAAGACGTGGCTAACATCAGGAATATCAAGGCCACGGGCTGCAACATCACTCGCAACGAGGATCGGCAATTTACCGTTTCGGAAGTTCTCCAAAATGGCTGTGCGCGCAAATTGGTCCATATCACCGTGCAGGGCACCGGCCATAAAACCGTGTTTGTCTAAAGAGCGGAAAAGCTCAGAGACGTCTTTTTTGCGGTTGCAGAAAATGATCGCGTTTTTTAATTCTTCCGCGTTTGAAATCAAACCACGCAGAACTTCACGCTTGTCCCATGCTTCACCCGTGGCGGCCACAAGGCGCTGTGTCACTGTTTTGGCTGTTGTCGCAGCGCGAGCCACTTCAACGCGCACTGGGTTTGATAAGAACTTGTCAGCCAAGCCCTGAATTTCTTTCGGCATAGTGGCCGAGAAGAAGAGGGTCTGTCTTGTAAATGGAATAAGCGACGAGATGCGTTCGATATCAGGGATGAAACCCATATCAAGCATGCGGTCAGCTTCGTCGATCACGAAAACTTCGACGCCAGTTAGCAAGAGTTTGCCGCGCTCAAAGTGATCGAGCAACCGGCCCGGTGTTGCGATGAGAACATCTGCGCCACGGTCCAGCTTTTTGTTTTGCTCTTCAAACGATACGCCACCAATCAACAGGGCGACAGTTAGCTTGTTGTTCTTGCCATATTTGATGAAGTTTTCTTCAATCTGGGCAGCAAGTTCGCGTGTTGGTGTAAGGATCAGTGTGCGCGGCATACGTGCCCGTGCACGGCCTTTTTCAAGCAGCGTCAACATAGGAAGTGTAAAGGAGGCTGTTTTGCCTGTACCTGTTTGCGCAATGCCCAAAATATCGCGACGCTCAAGGGCTGGTGGTATGGAACCAGCTTGAATAGGGGTCGGGTGGGTGTAGCCTGCCTCTTCGACAGCAGCGAGCACTTTTTTGCTCAAGCCTAATTCTGCGAAGGTAACTTCTGTGTTTTCAGTCAGAGTCTTATCCAAAAATTGTTTTCATAAAGTTTGATCGGGACCATATGGATGTTTGACAATAAGTCAATGTTTCTGCTGCCAAAGCGGTTGGAATCAGTTGATAAAGACTGTAATTCAAGCCTTGAATAGCATCATTGTCCTAATCCTCATAAATGTCGGGCTCCCATCGTGACAGAAAATCAGGAAAATACTGCGGAATTAGCCGAGCCAATCATCTATTCTCCTAGGGATGAAGATGACTCGCTTTCAACGGCCTATGTTGAGCGGATAGAACAGGCATTGAGGGTGGGGGATACCCATTCCACCCTGCTGGCAACGCGTTCATTGCACGAAGCAGATTTGGCCGACCTTTTAGAAGCGCTTCCGCAGGCAAGGCGTGTGCAGCTTATTCACGAGCTTGGCACCGATTTCGATTTCGGCACGCTCACAGAACTTGACGAAGCAGACCGTCTCGCGATTTTGAATGAGATGAGCACCGAACAAGTTGCCGTTGGTGTGCAAGAGCTAGACAATGATGATGCTGTCTTCATCCTTGAAGATTTGGATAAACCTGAGCAGCAAGAAATCTTGGCGAAAATCCCGTTTGTTGAACGGGAAAAACTCGCCAAGGCGCTTGATTACCCCGACGATTCTGCTGGTCGGCGAATGCAGACAGACTTCATTGCGGTGCCGCCGTTTTGGACGGTCGGCCAGACGATTGACTATATGCGCGAAGCTGACGATCTGCCTGATGAGTTTTACGAGATATTCGTCATAGACCCAAGCTTTCGCCTTGTGGGGTCCATCGCGCTCGATAAGCTGTTGCGCACAAAGCGCCCTGTGAGCGTTGAAGAAATTATGGAAAACAAGGGTGTGACGATCCCTGCAACGGAAGACCAAGAGGAAGCGTCTCGTTTGTTTGAACGCTATGACTTGTTGTCTGCGCCTGTTGTGGATGAGAGCCAGCGGCTGGTTGGTGTGCTGACCATTGATGACATTGTCGATGTGATCCATGAAGAGGCGGATGAAGATATTAAGCGCCTTGCCGGTGTTGGTGATGAGGAACTGTCTGACCGCGTGATACGCGCCGTCAAAAGTAGGTTCACGTGGCTTGCTGTCAATTTGGTGACGGCCATCTTAGCGTCTTTTGTCATCGGGTTGTTTGATGCAACCATTGAGCAAATGGTGGCGCTTGCGATTTTAATGCCGATTGTTGCGTCTATGGGCGGTAATGCGGGCACCCAAACCATGACGGTTGCTGTGCGCGCTATTGCGACCCATGAAATCGATAACTTTAACGCGCGGCGCATTATTATGCGTGAGCTTATGGTTGGGGTTATCAATGGTGTTGTCTTTGCGGTGCTGATCGCGATTGTTACCGTCGTGTGGTTTGGCAATTGGCCTTTGGCTTTGGTGATTGCCATTTCCATGATTATAAACATGATCTCGGCAGCCTTGGCGGGCATTCTAATCCCGATTGGACTTGATAAATTGGGCATAGACCCGGCCATTGCCTCCACCGCTTTTGTGACAACCGTAACTGATATCGTCGGCTTTTTTGCCTTTCTAGGGCTGGCGGCTTGGTGGTTCGGCTTATTTTAGGCGTAAATTTTTCTCTGCGCCCAATAATTTCTCGCTTATTTGGAAGATATTCATACAATCTGGTTAGAAAGTTTGTCTGACGTCGAAGGTCGTGCTCTCGAACGCTGGTAATTCTAGGGTGGGAGCGCTATCTAAGATGAAGACTTTTGGAAACGATTCTGAGCAAGTAGAGAGACCTTTATGACGCAATTTGCGACTTTCAATCCAAATCCGAGCCATCTTGATGATGACAAAGATAAAGACGACGAGAAAAAAGAGGGCGCACCAAGCGTTGAAAAACATCTTTTCGACAGCCGTACCGTTTTAATTACTGGCCAAATTACGCAAGATTTAGCGCGTGATACATCTGCCAGATTATTGGCTTTGGCGCAGGCATCTGATGACCCAATCACTGTGATTGTTTCGTCACCAGGTGGCCATGTGGAATCAGGCGATATGATCCACGATATGATCAATTTCATTGAGCCGACGGTCAACATTGTTGGGACTGGTTGGGTCGCTAGTGCGGGTGCGTTGATTTACGCTTCTGTGCCAGTGAAACAGCGTTTTTGTACGCCAAACACACGCTTCCTGCTTCATCAACCAAGCGGTGGTGCTGGTGGTACGGCGTCTGACATCGAAATTCAGGCAAGCGAAATCATCAAAATGCGTGATCGTTTGAACCAGATTTTTGCTGACGCAACGGGTCAGAAAAAGAGCAAAATCGAAGAAGACACGGATCGTGATTACTGGATGTCTCCAGACGAAGCGATCAAATATGGTCTTGCTGGCAAAGTTGTGAAGTCAGCTAAGGACGTAGGCTAAAAGCCTCACGCCTTTTCAGGTAATGAGAGCCGGTAGATACCCTTGAATGCAAGCGGGTCTACCGGTTTTCTTTTGCGCGTAATTTGGATTTCATTCTCCAAAGCAAGAGCCACGGCCACTTGCTTGATTGGCTTCATAAGAAGCCGCCATTTCTTTTCGTCTTTGCCTGCAATATCGCGGGCTGCTTCTGACGGACAAATTGTTTTTCCCGCGCCGCGCTGTGAAAGCAGACGAAAAATGCTAGCCTTTATCTCATCTTCATAAGGTAGTTTCGCGACGGGCTTTTCAGGCGCAAGGGTAACGTCTTCAGCTGGGCTGTCGACGGCTTGAGGCTGTTGGTCGGTCATGTTTCGATTCCACGTAATGAGGATGAATAAAATTGCCTGCGGTACAGCACAAGCGTGATCCATGTCGTTGCCGCCATGAAATAGAGAGGGCCAATAAACCAGCCGATAAAGCCGAGGGCAAAGAAGAAAGTGCGAAGGCCTCGGTTGAAGTGTTTTCCGGCGTTTTGGCTCATTGCAAGGGCTCGTAGCAAGGCTTTTTCAGTCTTATCTGTATCTGCTTCTTCACAGGGCGGGATCGCGCCCACGAGAATGGCGTTGTAATTTAACAACCTGAAAGACCAGCCGAACTTAAAAAAGGCATAGGCGAAAATGAGCGCGAGGCCGAAGAGCTTCATTTCCAATTGGTGCAAATCGCCTGAAATGCCTATTGGAAGGTCTTTTAATGCCGCGAAAATTTCATTTGATGCGCGCAACAGACCAAGGCAGCCGCCAATGGCAAGCAGGGATGCTGATGCGAAGAACGCAGTGCCGTGTTGAAGACCTGTCACAATAGTCGCATCGACAATCCGAATGTCCCGCTTCACCGCTTCTCGTAACCAGTTCTCCCTTTGGGCATTCATATAAGCTGATAAGGTTTTTTCATGCGCGGGGCCATGTTCCACCCACCAAGAGTAGATGAAAGAGAGCATCAGGAACCACAGAATCGCGATTTGATCCAACGGGGTCAGGAATAGATTGAATGGATTTGTGAAGGTCATGGATCAGAGTTCTAACGCAGTAGGCGGGTTTTGATAGGCTGGTGAGCAAAAAATTAATGAGATTTAACAAGTTTGACGAAAACAAGATGCAATTGTGTTGAGAAAGCGATGTTAGCACTTGCACAATCGTTACTAAAGAGTTACTTCGACTGTCTGATTAAAAGGGCAAGGGCGTTTTTATGCCCAAAACAACGGCAGAATAAGAGTAATGGACGAACAAGAAGTTCAAAAATCATGCTGGGGCGTGGCTGTATGGGGCGTGCTGGTATTTGTAGGCGTGTTTGCCGTTTTCTCACTATTTGTGGATCATAAATCAGACAGCGACACTGTTGCCTCTGTTGGTCAAGAACAGCCAGAACAATGATTAGCGAGAGCCGCCGTTCCGTCAAAGAGCTGGTTGCTGCTGCTAACGAAGAAATTACGACATATTCACAAGACGAAGCGCTGACCATGTTGGGTCGCGATGATGTTGTGTTTGTCGATATCCGTGATATTCGCGAACTTCAGCGCGATGGAATGCTGGAAGGCGCCATGCACACGCCGCGCGGCATGGTGGAATTTTGGGTTGATCCTGATAGCCCGTATCACAAAGAAGTCTTTCAAGAAGATAAGACCTTCATCTTCTATTGTGCCAGTGCTTGGCGCTCTGCCCTTGCAACCAAGGCTGCGCAAGACGTTGGGTTGACCCAATGCGGTCATCTTGAGGGCGGCTATATGGGCTGGAAGAAATCTGGCAAACCGATTGTGGAAAAAGACTGATTGTCATTTGGCATATAGGGCCTAGCGCCCTAGTTTCTTATCCATGACTATGCATCTTCAAAAACTATGTGTTGGCGTTAAGAACGTTGAAGACCTTCAGGCGTGGATTGATTTCCGCCGCGATCAAGCCAAGATTCAAGGCTGGACGTTTGAGCAATTTCATACAACACGCTCCATGCCCAAACAGCGCGACGCCATTTTGGATGGCGGTTCGCTTTATTGGGTTATCAAGGGTGTTATGCAAGCGCGGCAACATATTGTCGATTTGCGGGCCGTGGTGGGTAGCGATGGCATTTCGCGTTGTGACATTGTGCTGGAGCCGCGCATTATTTTGACTGAAATGCGCCCTAAGCGGCCCTTTCAAGGCTGGCGTTATCTCAAAGCCAATGAAGCGCCGGCTGATCAGCGCAATCTTTCAGATGGTGAGGGCGAGTTGCCTGCTGAAATGCGCAAAGAGCTTGCGGAACTGGGCCTGATCTAAACGGAATCTAGTAATTGACCGCGATGTTGTCGATAAGACGGGGTTTCCCCAATTGGGCAGCCACGAGCAATCTCAGTTTTTGATCTTCTATCGTTTCTAAAGCGGCCAATGTGTCGGCGTTGCGCAAGGTTAGATAATCCACCTTGAAACTCAGCTTTGTAAGCTCAGCAATGGCTTGCTTACAAGCCGTATCAGGGGCATCGCCGTTGCGGATGTTTTTAGCGCAGTCTTGAAGCACAGCGTGAAGTTTTGCAGCGATTGAGCGTTCTTCTTCGGTCAAATAGGCATTGCGCGATGACATGGCGAGGCCGTCTGCCTCTCGCACTGTGGGTGCACCTTCAATTTGACAGGGAATTTGCAGGTCTTGCACCATTTGCTTGATGACCAGCAATTGCTGATAGTCCTTCTCTCCAAACACTGCAACGTCTGGCAAGACACCGAGTAGAAGTTTTGAAACCACGGTTGCCACGCCAGAGAAGAAATGCGGGCGATGGTCGGTTTCTAGTTCAAGGGCAGGGCCTTCAACGATGATTTTTGTTGCAAAGCCTGTTGTATACATGGTTTTGGCGGTTGGCGCATAAACGGCATCAACACCGCGCTCGGTCAGCATGGCGATATCTTCATCCCATGTGCGCGGATAGGTTTCAAAATCTTCGCCTTCGCCAAATTGGGTTGGATTGACGAAAATAGAAACAACAATGCGGCTTGCAAAGGTGCGGGCATAATCTATCAGCGACAAGTGTCCCTCATGCAAGGCGCCCATTGTTGGAACAAGCGCGACCTTTTCCCCCGCACCACGCCAACGGCTTACCTCAGCCCTGATGTCACTATCAGTGCGCGTAATCTTTGGCATTGCTTGCGCATTTGTCATGGTTGGCCGCTCCTTGCGCCTGTGGCAAATGTTCCGATGAACTTGTCCCACGCTTATAATGGTCCCATATTGAAAGAAAAGCGGAGAAATTTAGGTTTTGAACAGCAAAAAAGCTGACATATCGGTTAAGAACGCGGACAAAGCGACGGATGTGGCGGCTCATTCCACGGCCAATGAGGTTGCCGCCTTCTTACAAAAAGCCAATCAATTGGCGCAATTGAAGGTGAAAACCAACAGGCGCGGGCGATTGATTTTCGCACTCGATGCAACGTTGAGCAGGCAACATACATGGGATTTAGCCTGTCACATTCAGGCTGAAATGTTTGAAGCGGTTGAAAGTGTTGGTGGGCTTGATGTTCAACTCAATTATTTTCGTGGGTTTAGAGAGTGCCGATCTTCCCCATGGGTGAGTGAAACCAACACTTTGCACAATTATATGGGCCGCATTTCTTGTAAGGGCGGTAAAACGCAGATCAAAAAAGTCCTCATCAATGCGTTACGCGAACAATCACGGCAATCGGTTGATGCGCTGGTGTTTATCGGTGATGCGATGGAAGAAAACCTCGACATCTTATGCGACAAAGCGGGCGAAATGGGATTGTTGGGTGTACCAATATTCGTTTTCCAAGAAGGGCGAGACCCAACGACTGAGCGCGCCTTTAAAGAAATGGCGCGTTTAAGCAATGGTGCATATGCAAGGTTTGATCAGGCGAGTGCTCAACATTTGTCAGATTTGTTGAAAGCTGTTGCTGTTTATGCTGCTGGCGGTTTGAAGGCTTTGGAAGCAAGCGGTGACAGGTTGTTGTTGCCACAATTAAACGGTGAGGGGTGATGATCCAGTTTTTTGCAGGCGCCTTGCTTTTGGCAATTGTCTATTTGGGCCTGCGTTTATTTTCTCGCAGTGAGCCAAAAGCGCTTGCCAAGCTGTTTCGTCAATTATTAGCTGTTGGAGCTTTTGTTGCAGCTATCATTTTGGTTTTTACCAGCCGCTATGCCGTTTTATCCCTGCCAGTTGGTTTGGTCGGGCTTGGGCTTTTGCTTGGATGGCGTTGGCCGTTTAAGAGGGGAGCTGGATCTAATGCTGGCGCGGGCAAAACGTCGTCGGTCAATACTGACTATTTTGAAATGACCCTCAATCACCAAACAGGTCAAATGGATGGGCGCATTAAAAAAGGCGACCATGAAGATGATCGCCTTTCGAATTTGTCGCCTGAGCAACTAAAAGTGCTCTATGAGGAGGTGCTGGATCAAGGAGACCCAAACAGCCTGAGCTTACTTGAAGCTTATCTTGACGGCGTGATTGCCACTTGGCGTGAAGACTTCGAGGTTGACGCCGACACGAGGCATCGCAGAACGTCTGGTTCTGGCACCATAACCGAGGAGGAGGCCTACGAGATCCTTGGGCTTGCTCCGGGGGCTGGCCGCGACAGCATCGTCGCTGCGCACAGACGCTTGATGATGAAGATCCATCCCGACAGAGGCGGCTCTACGGCGCTTGCCGCTAAAATCAATGAGGCTAAAGATTTTCTCTTGTCTAACCATTCTTCTACTTCCTGATACTCAGTTACATTTTCAGGTGAAGACACATTATAGGTCTTGCCAATTAAACGGGCATTACTCGCCCGCTTCTTCTAATTGAGGTAAATGCAGTTATACCGTTTCTTTTTCATAAAGTTACAAGCACGCTTGGCGGCGTTCTGGTCTGAAAACCCTGCAAAACGAACACGGTAAAGCGTTTCTGTTCCCTTTTGGACAGGCTCGGTATACGGCGTTTTTGAAGCAAGAACGGATGCACCGCGCTGTGAGGCTTCTAGCAACATATCTTGCGCATCTTGAAGGTTTGGAGAAGCAGAAAGCTGAATTTTCCAGCCTTCGCGCTCGACGATTGCTTGAGGGGCAGGGGTCGCAGTTTCAGCCGTTGCGGGCTTATTTGCAGCATTGCCTTGTGAACCTTGCTCAATTTTATTGTCAGTTACCAAGTTAGCAGCGACAATAACCGGATTAGATTGTGGTTCTGGTGTTGAGCCAGCTTTTGGCGCAGGCGCAGGTGCCGCAGATGCGGTCACGACTGCTTTTGGCTTAAGCTCTGGCAATGGCGCTTTTGCTACGACGCGGCTTGATTTCTTGTTTGATGAAACCAATAGAGGCGTCCGCTTGCGCTTGTAATTCTTGCGTGAAGCTTTGCTGATATAGCGATTGATTAAAGTCGTCATATGCGCATTTCTTGCGCGTCCTGAACGACCACCCATGACAACAGCAACCATATGACGGCCACGTGTTTCCACATTTGTCACAAGATTAAAGCCAGATGCGCGAATATAACCAGTTTTGATGCCGTTTACACCACGAACACGGCCCAAAAGACGGTTATGGTTGCTATAAACACGTTTGCCGTATTTGAAGCTACGAGTTGCGAAGTATCTGAATGAACGCGGGTGCTTTTTACGAATAGAAAGACCCAAACGTGCCATATCGCGGGCCGTTGTGCGCTGTCTGGAGTTTGGTAGACCTGATGCGTTTGCAAACGTCGTCTTTGACATACCAATAGAGCGGGCTTTGCGCGTCATCATTGCTGCGAAGTTGGATTCTGAACCACCAAGGTTTTCAGCGATCGTGCTTGCAACATCATTGGCAGACTTTGTCACCAACGCCAAAATGGCGTCTTTCACACGGATATGACCGCCCACTTTCAAGTAAAGCTTTGACGGCGGCATAGAAGCCGAGCGCCGTGACACTTTTAACTTGGAGTTGAGGGTGATTTTGCCAGCATCAATCGCATCATAGACGAGATAAAGCGTCATGATCTTTGTTAGCGATGCTGGATAACGATATTTATCTGCATTACGAGAAAAAAGGACTTTGCCTTTATTCGCATCATACACAAAAGCCGCATATTTCGGATTGGCTTTGGCCATTTGAGGCGCAATTACCATTGCAGCGGATAAAACGACTGCCGAAAATAGGGATTTTATATTCGGGGACTTTGAACTCTTCAAACCGAAAAACACGGCTAACTCCAACGCTACTCTGTACAAAACTGGAGGGCGAGGCCGATATACCGCATCAAACTCGTCCGTTACTGGAGCCACCATGCCCTATAGGGGTTACGAATCCGTAAAGCTCTTGTTTACGTTGTTGATTTGTTGAGTTTTTTTGTTGCATTTGAGGTAACGTTTTGTTGAGTCAGGTAATATTTCGTTCACTGTGTCGGCACCAAACAGTGTATTAAGTCGGTTTTTAAGGGGGTGTGGGTCTCTATAAATTGTGCGACGCAAAAAAATTCTTGCAATTTATGTTGCGATGCAATATATAAGTCTCAACAGATTATGGCGCTCGGCAATTACAAGCGCTGACCGACTTGAACACAAGCCACTCCAAAAGGACGCGAACATGACTAACTATGTAGATGATTTCCAAAAAATGAGCCAAGAGAACCTTGAATCAACAATGGCAAATGTCGGCGTTGTTTCTAAAGTTTTCCAAGAGATCGCAACTGAATCTGCTGATTTCTCAAAGAAAGCTTTCGAAGAAGGTTCTGCAACAGCTGAGAAGCTGATGGGTGTTAAGACTTTTGATAAAGCGCTCGAAATTCAAAGCGATTACGCTAAAAATGCTTTCGAAGGCTTCGTTGCACAAGCAACTAAAGTTGGCGATCAGTATGCAGCGCTTGCTAAAGAGCTTTACAAGCCTGTTGAAGAAGCAATGACTAAAGCCGCTAAGTAAGCGACACGTCACCGCATTTCTTCATTTTTGAAGATTTTAAAAAGCCGCGCTTTATGCGCGGCTTTTTTGTTTTGAGCGACCTTGTGAGGTGATGAGGTTTTCATCTTATTATCAATTTACAAATGTGGTTGTTTGCTCTTATTGCTGCCATATATTGTCTTTTAACCAACTGGTCGAAAGTCCACATTTTATCTTGGTTTTATCTTGAACCAGATGACAAGAAGGGTCATGCTGACGGCATGAAAACTTATATGTCTAACGACGACGATAATAATGGTAATAATGATGAGGGCACCGACGCTGGTGTCATCACGCGCACGCGCACCAAGGTCAAAAAACCGAGCCTTTATCGCGTCTTATTACTCAATGATGATTACACGCCCATGGAGTTTGTGATCCATGTGCTTGAGCGGTTTTTCCAAAAGAACGAAGAGCAAGCAACACAGGTGATGTTGCATGTTCATAATTCAGGCGTGGGTGAATGTGGGGTGTTCACCTATGAAGTTGCTGAAACAAAAGTCACTCAAGTTATGGACTTTGCACGAAAACACCAGCATCCTCTTCAATGTGTCATGGAAAAAAACTAACGAGTACCTATGTAATAAGTTAAGGGGCTTTTGCAGTCGAATACCAAAGCGGTAGAACCTAAATACCAAACGGTAGAAATAAGAAAGAGATATAAAGAGTGCCATCATTTTCACGCAGTCTCGAAAAAGCCCTCCACGAAGCCCTAAAGCTGGCGAATGATCGCAGTCAGGAATATGCGACGCTTGAGCATTTGCTGCTGGCTTTGATTGATGACAAGGATGCGTCTGCGGTAATGCAGGCCTCTAATGTCAATCTCGATAAGTTGCGTGAAGACCTGATCGAATATGTCGATACGGAACTGTCTAATTTGGTCAATAGTTTTGACGATGAACCAAAGCCGACGGCTGGGTTCCAACGCGTTATTCAACGTGCAGTCATCCATGTGCAGTCTTCGGGTCGTGATGAAGTGACGGGCGCTAATGTGCTGGTTGCGATTTTTGCTGAACGTGAAAGCCATGCAGCCTACTTCCTGCAAGATCAGAATATGACGCGCTATGATGCGGTGAATTATATCAGCCACGGTATTGCAAAACGTGCAGGCATGTCAGAATCGAAATCGCCAACCGGTGTTGAAGATGAAGATATGGCGAATGATTCAGCAGGTGAGGGCGAGGGTAAAAAGACAGATGCTCTTGAAGCCTATTGTGTGAACCTCAACCAAAAAGCTGTTGATGGCAAAATTGACCCGCTAATCGGTCGTGACACCGAGATTTCGCGTACGATCCAAATTTTGTGCCGTCGTTCCAAAAACAATCCGCTTTATGTGGGCGATCCAGGTGTTGGTAAAACCGCTATTGCTGAAGGCCTTGCTAAGCGCATTGTTGATGGCGATGTGCCGGAAGTGTTGAAAGAAAGCACGATTTTCTCGCTCGACATGGGCACATTGCTTGCTGGCACCCGTTATCGCGGTGATTTTGAAGAGCGCTTGAAGCAGGTTTTGAAAGAAATCGAAGAATATGACGGTGCGGTTATGTTCATTGATGAAATCCACACCGTTATTGGGGCAGGTGCTACTTCTGGCGGCGCGATGGATGCGTCAAACCTTCTCAAGCCTGCGCTTTCTTCGGGTGCAATTCGCTGTGTTGGTTCAACGACTTATAAAGAGTATCGTCAGGTCTTTGAAAAAGACCGCGCGCTTGTGCGTCGTTTCCAGAAAATCGACGTGAATGAGCCGAGCGTTCCAGATGCCATCGACATTTTGAAGGGCCTGCGGCCTTACTATGAAGAGTATCACGATGTGAAATACTCAAACGATGCGATTAAAACGGCGGTTGAATTATCCGCACGTTATATCGGCGACCGCAAATTGCCAGATAAAGCCATCGACGTGATAGATGAGACAGGCGCGAGCCAGCACTTGCTGCCAAAATCTAAGCGCAAGAAAACCATTGGTGTGAAAGACATTGAGGCAACCATTGCAACAATGGCCCGCATCCCGCCGAAAACGGTGTCGAAAGACGATGCAGAGGTTCTGTCTAATCTTGAAAGCAACTTGAAACGGGTTGTGTACGGCCAAGATGATGCGATTACCGCGCTTACGGCTGCGATCAAACTTTCTCGTGCAGGTCTACGTGAACCTAATAAGCCTATCGGCAACTATCTGTTCTCTGGCCCGACGGGTGTTGGTAAAACGGAAGTTGCGAAGCAGTTGGCGAGCGTTTTGGGTGTTGAGCTGTTGCGCTTTGACATGTCCGAATATATGGAACGCCATACGATTTCTCGTTTGATTGGTGCCCCTCCAGGTTATGTTGGTTTCGACCAAGGTGGCTTGCTGACGGACGGTGTTGATCAGCATCCGCATTGTGTGTTGTTGCTTGATGAAGTTGAGAAGGCACACCCTGATCTCTTCAATGTGCTGTTGCAAGTGATGGATAACGGCAAACTGACTGATCACAATGGCAAAGCGGTCGATTTCCGTAATGTGATTTTGATTATGACGACCAATGCTGGTGCTGCGGATATGCAAAAAGCGGCCATTGGTTTTGGTAGTCAAAAACGTGTTGGCGACGACGAAGAGGCCATCAACAAACTATTCTCACCAGAATTCAGAAACCGCCTTGATGCGACCATTTCGTTTGGTTCGCTGCCACAGGAAGTTGTTTTTGAAGTGGTGCGTAAGTTCGTGATCCAGCTTGAGGCGCAATTGTCTGAGCGTGGTGTTACCTTTGAGCTTTCTGACGATGCTGTCGCTTGGCTTGCGAAGAAGGGGTATGACGAGCAGATGGGCGCAAGGCCGCTTGCTCGTGTTATCCAAGAGCACATCAAAAAACCGCTGGCAGACGAAGTTCTCTTCGGCAAGCTTAAGAGTGGCGGCATTGTTAAAGTGTCGGTGGAGCATCTGGAAGAGGGTGGTTCGGGTCTTTTGCTGGAATCAGTCGAAGACGTAAAATTAGCCCCTAAAAAAGAGGCTGTTAAACCGAAGAAACCTCGTGCAACCGCTGCGAAGAAACGCACAACAGCGGCCAAAAAATCACCGCCTTCTAAGGGTAAAAAAGGTGATGGTGGAAGCTCGGTTCCAAAAGTTCCACTTAAAACTGATTAGTGATAACGAGCGTTCACGGAACGATCAATTAATCGTGTTTGGCTCGCCTTGTTTGTATCAGTTTAATGTCTCTGGTAACGGCGTTGATAACGTGTTTGTTATGAACTTCGGCACCAGGGGTTAAATGTTTAGTACAAACGCATCATACGGCATTGTTGCGCGTGTTCTCCATTGGGGAATGGCGCTTGCAATCATTGCGATGTTTGCGCTTGGGCTATGGATGCGTGAGCTTGATTACTATAGCCCGTATTACTTTATTGGGCCGAACATCCATAAAAGCGTTGGCATCATTTTGTTTGTGCTGCTCTTGTTGCGCTTGGTTTGGCGCTTAATTGACAAGCAGCCATCCCATGAAGGCGTAAGCTCTCTTCAAAAACGACTTTCCCATTTTGTGCATTGGATATTTTATCCGTTGCTCTCAGGCCTGATGATTGCGGGATATTTCATCTCGACGGCTGATGGCCGTGCAATCAGTGTCTTTGGCCTGTTTGATGTGCCAGCTGTGATCAACAAAAAAGGCATGGAAGCGACTGCCGGACTGATCCACTATTATATGGCGTTTTTAATTATTATCATTGCAGCCCTTCATGCAGGTGTTGCCCTCTATCACCACTTCATCGTCAAGGATGGCGTGCTGACAAGTATGTTGGGCTCTAAACGGTCCAATAAAATTGAAACTTAAAATGAGATTTCAGGAGTAAACTCATGTTTAAAAGACTAGCATTAGCAACAGCTCTCACACTGTCGATGTCAGTTTCAGCATTAGCTGCAAGCTACACAATCGATACTAAAGGCGCTCACGCATCAATCAATTTCCGTAAGCTTCACTTTAATTTTTCTTTCCTGACTGGTCGTTTTGATACGTTCTCAGGTAAATTTGATTTCGATCCAGAAAACCCAGAAGCTGGTTCAGTATCGCTGGAGATCGATACCAATTCATTGAATACAAACCACGCTGAGCGCGACAATCACTTGCGCAGCGAAGACTTCTTTGAAGTGTCGGCTCATCCAAAAGCAACTTTTGTTTCAACATCAATCAAAAAGACGGGTGAAAAAACGGCGATTATCACGGGCGATCTAACCATTCGCAACATAACGAAATCTATTGATTTAGATGCCACCTACATTGGTGGTGGTGAAGATCCTTGGGGCAATACGCGTCAGGGCTTTTCAGCAACAACATCTTTCTCACCTGCTGATTTCGGTATGCCACACGGTGCTGCTAAAGGCACTGTTGAACTGTCAGTTGAAGCCGAAGGCATTCTCGACAAATAAGGGAGACTTCCCTTTAGAATAACGTTAGCGCCGCTTGCTTTGCAGGCGGCGTTTGCTTTACGGCTGTATCTATGGGCAAAGCAGCATCATCATCAAAGCAGCCACGCGCGACCCTTTCGTGGTTTTTAAAGGGCGCATCAAATGTTGTGTCGCTGCCTGCTCTAATTCTGATCATGTCTTTTATCGGCTTTGGTGCGTTAACCGCCGAGGCTGGGCTAACCGTTTGGCAGGCAATGTTTTTAGGCATTACCACATGGGCTTTGCCAAGTGCTGTGCTGGTGGCTGGTGCGATCATCAATGACGTTCCGTTTTACGCCACGGTATTTGCTGTGGTCTTGGCATCTGTAAGGCTGCTGCCCATGACGATGGCATTGGTTCCAATGTTGAAATCGGACAAAACCAAGCTTTCCTCTTTGTTGCTCTCGGCTTATTTCATGGCCGTCACATCATGGGTATTTGCCATGAATAGACTACCCGAGATCGAGCGCGAAAATCGGGTGCCATTTTTTTTAGGCTTTGCCCTGACCCTTGCAATGGTTGTGGTCATCACTTTGGGCATTGCGCATAGTTTGGTGCCCAATTTGCCTGTGCCCATTGCGGCTGCGCTGATATTTCTAACGCCAGTATATTTCCTGCTATCGATGACGGCGGCTGCTCGAATTACCTCGGAATATTGGGCAATTGGGTTCGGCTTGGTTTTGGGGCCTATCTTTCATCTTATCACGCCAGATACAGATTTATTGTGGTGTGGCTTGCTTGGCGGGACAATGAGCTATGGCCTTAGCCGCCTTGTCGAAAGTCGTAAGGGTGCGTGATGAACTGGCTTAATTTACCCTTTTCAGAATGGTCGCCTTATCTGTTCATCTTGTTGGCAGGCGGCATTCCAACCCAAATTTGGCGCACACTTGGCGTTTTCTTGTCGCGCTCGATGGATGAAAACAGCGAGGTTTTAAAATGGGTGAAGGCGGTTGCCACAGCCTTGGTCGCTGGGCTTATTGCCAATCTTGTCATTTTTCCGTCTGGTGGTTTGGCGGTCGTGCCGCTTTGGGCGCGGGTAGGCGCGTTGATGATTAGCTATGTTGTTTTTCTCAAAACACGCCCACGGTTACTTCTCGCCATTTTGGCAGGTGAGGCGCTCTTGATTGGAGCCACATTATTGTACAGCTAATGCGCCGCTATGCGATGGCTGCTGCAATCTTGGTCGCCGTCGCTGCAAGGGTAGGGTGATCGGCGGCACTACCGTCATGGACCCTCAGGCCTTGCCCTTCATAACGCGGCATTAAATGAAAATGCGTGTGGAAGACTTCTTGGCCACCTGCAGCTTCATTGTTTTGGCGAAGCGTGACACCATCCGCATCAAGTGCTTTCATTATGGCGCGTGAGACCTTCGCAGCTGTCGCCATGCAAGCCGCTAAATCTGTATCTGATGCATCAAGCAAATTGCGCGATGGGGCTTTGGGTATAACAAGGCAATGACCGGGGCTTGCGGGTAGAATGTCCATGAACACCAATGTTCCCGCGTCTTCATAGACTTTGTGGCAGGGAATTTCACCAGCGATGATTTTGGCAAAGATGTTGTCTGACTCGTATGTTTCAAGTGTCATTGGTGATTCCCTTTTTGCGTTCTAGCTGCCATCTTTCTTAAAAGGAGCGCGCTCTGCAAGCATTTCGTTTTCAAAGTCTACTTGTCGGCGTTCCTGTTCCAAGAAATTGGCAATAGCATCGCGAAAACTTGGATTGGCAATCCAGTGGGCCGAATAGGTTTTGACGGGCATGTAGCCGCGCACCAATTTGTGCCCACCCTGTGCGCCTGCCTCAACCCGTTTAAGATCGTGGGCAAGGGCGTAATCGATGGCTTGATAATAACAAACTTCAAAATGCAGATAAGGGTGATCTTCAATGCACCCCCAATAGCGACCATAGAGCGTGTCACTGCCGATCATGTTCAAAGCGCCTGCAACAATCTCGTCGTGGCGGCGTGCGAATATAAAGAGTACTTTGTCGGCCATGCGTTCAATCAGCAGAGAAAAGAATTCGCGGGTTAGATAAGGCGTGCCCCATTTGCGCGCGCCTGTATCCATGTAGAAAACGTAGAACTGATCAATATGATCTTCGGTTATGTCGGCACCTGTCACCCATTCAATTGTGATATGGTTTACAAGGGCTTCGCGGCGTTCTTTCTTAAGCTGCTTACGCTTTCTGGAAGACAGAGCGGCGAGGAAACCATCAAAGTTTTCATAGCCTTCATCGACAAAATGAAATTGCTGATCGGTGCGTTGCAAATAGCCAAATTCACCAAACTCATCCCACTCGTTCTGCTCAATGAAAGTGGCATGAATAGAAGACGCCCCAAGCGATCTGGCCCGTTCTGCGGCGGCAGAGGCGAGCACGGATCGGGTTTCTTTTTGGTCATCTCCAAGGCGAGCGAGGAGGCGGGGTCCAGACACTGGCGTAAAGGGTACGGAGACTTGCAATTTCGGATAATAGCGCCCACCAGCCCGCTCAAACGCATCCGCCCAGCCATAATCAAACACATATTCACCTTGGCTATGGTTTTTTAGATAGCAAGGCATAACCCCCTTCGCTTTTCCATCGGCGTCTTTGAGTATCATGTGCTGACCAAGCCAACCTGTTTCTGGAACAGCTGACCCTGATTGCTCTAAGGCAAGCAAGAAATCATGGGACACAAATGGGTTGTAAGGCTGCCCGTTTGGGTTCGCGCATGCGTCCCATTGTTCTTTGTCAATTTCAGACAAAGATTGGACAATACTGACAAGGTGAGTGTCTTCAGTCATGGGCTTGAATGGCTAGGGGAAAAGAAAAATCGCATCTCTCCATAAGATAGGTAGAAACCAACAAATGGAAAGATGCGATCGTTATCAATTATGGTTGAGAGTAGGGCGATTTAGTCAGCCTTAAGCTCAAAGATTGCTTCAACTTCAACAACAACACCGAATGGTAGCGACGCCATGCCAACAGCAGAACGGGCGTGACGGCCACGGTCGCCGAGAATTTCCACCATAAAGTTTGATGCACCGTTTACGACGGCTGGTTGCTCACCATAGTCAGCCGTTGAGGCGACAAAGCCAACAAGCTTAGTGAGGCCTTCTAAACGGTCCAAATCACCAAGAGCGGCCTTTGCTTGAGCCAGAATGTTGAGGGCACAAAGTTCTGCCCCTTTAGCGGCGTCTTCAGTGGAGATGCTATCACCGCAAATGCCTTTGACCATATTGCCATCTGCTGCTGGCAGTTGACCTGAGACATAAAGCGCATTGCCTGCGATTTTGAACGGCACGTAGTTTGCCGCCGGTGCCATCGCTTCTGGAATGCTCATGCCGCGCTCAGCTAATCTGCCTTCGACTTCTTTCATGTAGTTACTCGTCATTGCTACCTCGTAAGATCAATAAATTTGCCACACCATAAAACTACCTTGTTCATGATGCACGATTTTTATGAGTCTTCCTTGGATTTTATGGTCCGCTTAGACTACGCTTGAATGAAGTAAACGGAGAGCCTCGCAAATGAGTTTTAAAATGTCTTATTACAAATCAGTTGGATGCGCATTTGCGGTGGTTTTGATGAGTGGGCAGGCCGTTTCGGCTGAAATGGCACCGCACCGTGCCGTTTATGAAATTACGTTTTCGCACTCGCGGCCCGAATCGCAAATTGTTGGCGGCATCGGCAAATGGGTGCTGGAAGTAAAAGGCGCAAGCTGTACGGGCTACAATGTTGGTTATCGCTTCGTCTCAAAACTTCAAACGCAAGGTGGCGCGGAAATTACATTAGACACGCGCGGCAAATACTTTGAAAGCGGCGATGCCTCCGCGTTTGATTTTGCAAACTCTATCTATCAAAACAATCAATTACGCGATGCCGTAAAAGGCATGGCTATGCGTAAGGACGGCGCCATTAATGTGCGCCTTACAAAGCCGGAAGCGACTACCGTTGAGATTGAAAAAGAAGCACTTTTTCCGGTGCAGCATTTTGGCAAGCTGGTTGAAGATGCAAAGGCTGGCAAAAAGCTGGTGAATAATGTGGTTTATGAAGGCATTGAGGGGGCGAAAACATCGCTTTTGACAAGCTCTATCATCTTACCTGAAAAACCAGTCGAAGAGGGCGAGGGGCTGGTTTATCAAATGTTGGAAGATCAAAAACTACGCCGTTGGCCGGTTACCATTTCTTATTTTAAGCCTGAGAAAAAGGGGGATGGAGAGCCGGAATGGCAAAACTCATTCCTGCTGTATGAAAATGGCGTTTCACGCGATTTCACCTTCGACTACGGAGACTTTGCACTGAAGGGCAAGATGGAAACGTTGGAGCTTTTGTCGAAAGAAGAATGCTAAGGGCTGAGCCTTAGGTCATTTTTCGCGCTGCGGACGGGTGTTGTCATTAAAGAGTTGCCCGTGTTTCACGGCATCTTTGCCAAATTTCTCACGAACACGATCCATCGCGCGCTCTGCGTGGGCGCGTTTGGTTGATTGTTCATCGATCAAATCATCTGGGTCTGCAATGTCGGCTGGGTATAGGTCAGAAACACCAACGCCAATAAGACGAAATTTGGTGCCGTCGGTTTCTTTTTTCAAAAGGTCATAACTCGTTCTAAAAATACGGTCCGCCAATTGTGTTGGGTCTGTGAGCTTTCGGTTACGGGTTCTGGTTTGAAAGTCTGCAGTTTTGAGTTTTAAAACGACCGTATGGCCGCTGAACTGCTTTTTCTTTAACTGCGCCGATACTTTTTCAGACAAGGCTCTCAAAGAGCGCGATAAGTCTTCGAAACTTGAAATGTCATTATTGAAGGTTGTTTCCGCCGAGACGCTTTTAGTCTTGCGGGCAGGGGAAACATGACGACTGTCCTTGGCTCTGGAAAGCTGAGAAATGCGCAAACCCATAGCGCCGTAGCTTTTCGCAAGATCTGTTTCTTCCATTTGCTGCAATTGCCCAATGGTTGAAATGCCGTCGGCTGCCAGTTTCTTTTGAAAGGCCTTACCAACGCCCCAAATCATGGAGACTGGTTTGTCTTCCAAAAAACTCAGGGCTTCTTTCTTACCGATCACAGAGAACCCGCGCGGTTTTTCAAAGTCGGAAGCGATTTTAGCAAGGAACTTATTAAACGACAGGCCGACGGAAATCGTAATGCCGATGGTTTCTTGAATATGGCGGGCAAAAGCGTTGAGTGTCTCAGCTGGTGACGCGTTGTGCAGGCGTTCTGTGCCGCTAAGGTCGAGAAAAGCTTCATCAATGGAAATGGGTTCGACCAGTGGCGTTAGTGCAAGCATTTCTTCGCGTATTTGTTGTCCAACGCGCGAATATTTATCCATGTCTGGTGGTATCACCACGGCTTCAGGGCAGGCTGCGAGGGCTTTGAACATGGGCTGTGCGGAGTGAACGCCATTGATGCGGGCAATATAACATGCGGTAGACACAACCCCACGGCGGCCACCACCAATAATCAAGGGTTTGTCGATGAGATCAGGGTTGTCACGCTTTTCAACGGAAGCGTAGAAGGCGTCACAATCAATATGTGCAATGGAGAGCGCGTGTAATTCGTCGTGCGCAAGCAATCGTGGGCTGCGGCACGATATGCATCTGGGAATTGACTTATTGGTCGAGAGCTTTTGCGCTGTTAGGCAGTCGCGACAAAGGGCGCGACTGTTTAGACTGTCGGAGTCAGTGAAGCCACTAACCTCCCAATCCTCCAGCAATCGCATTGGTTGGATTTGCTGCCGCTTTCAAGATTTGCTGCAAGAATGTGATTTCCGAACCACTGGTTGGTGTTGTTCGTGTCAAGAAATCGAAAACCTTGCCATCTTTGAGGCCGAAGTCACCAATGTTGCGGACCGAGCCGACTTCATCAAAGTAAACGGCGATGACGCGTTGATTAACAATCTTACCGCGAGCAAAGGCTGCGCGTTTTTTCGTTGTTTGGCTAATGTAGTAATAGCCTTCAGTTTTGAACGATTCGATAGTGGAAGGGGTTCCAAGTGCAAGCAGAACTTGTTCTTGGCTCGCGCCAACTGGAATTTGTTGAAGCGCCTCAGGCGATACGACATAACCGTGTTGCAGCGTTTGCGAAATACACGCGCCAAGCATAAGCGGCAGCGCAACAACAGCAATTTTCCCAAGATTTCCCATAAATAAACACCTATTAAGCTTTGTTTGAGCCATCTCAAACGCGCTTGAACGTTCCCACCACCTGTAAACCTATACACCACAAGAGCCTCAGGCTAAATCGATCTTCGAAAAGATCATGCTCTCATGGTTAACATCGCTGCTCATTAAAACTGTAATGAGGCAACAAGGTGGCATTATCTATGCCACAAATTAATTTCGCATGAAAGGTCGTGGAAGGTAAAGGTGCTTGCTTTGGCTTTAAACACAATTTAAGGGCAGAGTAGCAAGCTTACTAACTCCCTTATATGTCCATTTGGAAACCCCATAATATGTCCTTTATTACAAAGCTATTAAAACCGTTTTCAGCACGTCAAAACCCAGCTGTTCGCAGGGTTTATGATCAGCTTGTCGCACAGGCGAGGCTGCCCGTTTTTTATGAAAATAACAGAGTAGAAGATACGGTTTCAGGTCGGTTTGATATGATTGTATTTCACGCCTTTTTGTTGTTTCACAGGCTTAAGCGTGAAGATGAAGCGGCGAAGGTGTTCGGTCAGGATGTTTTTGACACGTTTATTGAAGATATGGACCGCTCTTTGCGAGAGATGGGGGTTGGATATCAAGCAGTACCAAAACGGATGAAGAAAATGGGCGAAGCCTTTTATGGGCGTATTGCTGCGTATGATTCGGCGGTTGAAAGCCAAGACGAAGGGGCCATGGCTGAAGCGATTGAGCGCAACGTCTTCCCAGAACATGAGCGGGCCTCTAATTTGTCTGTCATGTATGCCGCTTATGCGTTTGCCTGTATAAACGCGCTTGATACGCGCCCTTTGAATTCACTGCAGAACGATGATATCCCCTTTGCAGACCCCCATGATTTTGTGAGCGAATAAGTATATGGCAGCTAAGAATTCACCTCCAAGTGAGGCTGTGGAAGTTGAACAGGTGCTGCAACGCCCTGTTGCTGTATCCACCATTCCGCGTAATGGCTATCAAACCACTTTGACGCTCAATGAAGATGAAAAGGCGGCTGTCTGCGCGTTTTATGATCTGCTGGATATCCTTCGTTTTGAGGCAGAGATTACGCTTACGAAGCGGACCACGACCAAATTTATCGTTGAAGGTCGTTTGAAAGCTAAGGTTCATCAACCGTGTGTGGTGTCTCTCGCGCCAGTGGAAACGCTTATCGATGAGGACATCAATTTGGTTTTGTTACCTGAAGACGAGTTTGATCGTTTTATAGAGCGCAAAGATGAAGACGGTTCTTTGGTTATTTCGCTCGAAGACGATATTCCTGATACGTATCAAGGCGATAAGATCGAACTTGGTGTGTTGGTTTTAGAGCATTTGGCGCTGGGTCTAAATCCCTATCCACAGGCTGAGGGTGCGGTACTTGAAGAAGGCGCAGATGATGGCGAATTGCGGCAAAATCCCTTTGCAGGATTGGCCTCATTAAAAGACAAACTCAAGCCAAACTAGGCTTTTCTCATTGAAAGCATGCACAAGTTTAGGCATTTTGTTCTTGCACATTCGCCCGAATTCAGGCTTTTAACGACGGTTGCCCTCATTGGGCATTTTGGCTAGCAATGTACAGCAATATAGGAATCTGGCACCTCAACGGGTGTGAATGATTGATAGGCTTTTTACGAGAATGAATTCATCAATGATCATCTCAGTCGACGCAATGGGAGGCGATGAGGGGCCAGAAATGGTAATCCCTGGTCTGAACATCCTGCTCGTGCGCCAGCCTGACATTACTTTTTTGCTGTTTGGCGAGAAAGATAAAGTTGAACCTGTCCTTGCCAAATATCCCAAAGTCGCCACTGCCAGTGAAATGCG
>JBDVXS010000092.1:0-35629 GCA_039964305.1 Hyphomicrobiales bacterium | reverse complement strand
AAGATGTGCATTCAGCGGTGTTATCAATGTCGGGTTCAAGCACGACTTGGACGTCAGGAACTTTAGATAAAAATCTAGTACCAGCTGTGCCGATAAACCAATCAGTTCAACCTGACTACATCGCTTGTTTAGAATGTGGCCAACGATTTAAATCGCTTAAAAAACACTTGCGTACTCACCATGACCTCTCTCCAGAGGAATATGTGAGCAAGTGGAGTTTGCCAAGCGACTATCCTATGGTGTGTCCTGATTATGCTAAGCATAGATCAAATCTTGCCAAGAAAATTGGCTTAGGAAAGCGCTAATCTAGCGCGTCTCTTAAAGTTACAAGAATTCCATTGAGATCAAATTTCACTTGGGTTTGATCTCTCTGGTGCCAAATTCCTTAGGCCGCTCTCAACCTTTTGTCGTTAAACTACCTTCTGATCGTGTATCCACCTGATTATAGGCACATGGATGCGGCTCAATGGGGAAAACGTATGGCTGTTGTGGTAACGGGTGTTGCTGGATTTATTGGAATGCATGTTGCGGCTGCATTGCTTGATCGCGGCGAAACTGTTGTCGGTATCGACAACATGAATGACTATTACGACCCCAAACTTAAACAAGCGCGGCTTGAAACGCTGTCGGGGCGCGATGGTTTTCATTTTCATCACTGTGATTTGGATGACAAAGAGGCAGTCTTTGCCTTGTTTGATGCCCATCCGTCGATTGATCGTGCGGTCCATCTTGGGGCGCAGGCGGGTGTTCGCTATTCACTGATTGATCCTTTTGCCTATATTCGCTCCAATATCATGGGCCATGTCGTGATGATGGAAGCAGCCCGTAGTCGTGAGGGGTTCAAGCATTTCGTCTATGCCAGTTCTTCATCGGTTTATGGCGGTAATGAAAAAATGCCGTTTTCAATTGATGACCGCGTTGATGAACCCGTCTCCCTTTATGCTGCAACCAAAAAAGCCGATGAACTGATGACATCGTGCTACGCGCATTTGTTTGATATTCCATCGACTGGCCTGCGCTTCTTTACAGTGTATGGGCCGTGGGGCAGGCCAGATATGTCGCCTTGGCTGTTTACCGACGCAATCTTGCGTGGAGAGCCAATCAAAGTGTTCAACCACGGCGATATGAAGCGTGATTTCACCTATATTGATGACATTGTTGATGGTGTTTTGAGGGCGCTTGATCGGCCTCCCGTCGCCAAAGACGGTGAGCGTCCGCATAAGGTTTATAATCTCGGCAATCATAACTGTGAGCAGCTGCTCGATTACATCGCGGTGATTGAGAAAGCCTGCGGTGTTGTTGCTGAGAAGAAGATGATGGATATGCAACCAGGAGATGTGCCTGCGACATGGGCAGACATTGAAGCCTCAAAACGTGACCTTGGTTTTGAGCCAACAACGCCGATGAGTGTTGGAATACCAAAGTTTGTCGAATGGTTTCGAGGGTATACGGGGCTTTAGTGCGATTAACATCGTCCCCTGAAAAACCCGTTCTAAACAAAAAAAGCGGCGCATAGTGCGCCGCTTTTTATTTGGAGGATGGTCTTCTTAGTATTTAACCTGCGGCGCATACTGAGCTTGTGGCACATACTGCACTTGTGGTTGGGCTTGTGGAGCATACTGTACTTGCGGCTGAGCTGCTGGTGTGTAAGCGATTGGCTTAACTGGGGCAGGCGCTGCTGGTGCAACATACTGAACCTGTGGTGCTGGCTGAGCGTATTGAACCTGCTGTGTAGGCTGAGCGTATTGTACTTGTGGTGCAGGAACGTACTGAACTTGTGGTTTAGCAAGAACCTGTGTTGTTGGTGCTGGTACATATTGTACCTGTGGTGCGTATGCTGTTGGAGCAACTGGCTGTGCGTATTGTTGTGTGCGCTGAGCAAGAACAGTTGCAGCTTGTTGGGCAAGAAGGCCTGTTTGTTGCGCTGTTAGGTAACCGGTTGCTGGCATGCCGTATGCAAGTTGGAACTGCATTGCTGCGGACCGTGTGTTACGGCCCATTTTACCATCTGCAACACCTGCATTATAGCCGACTTGGTTCAACCAAGTTTGCTGGTTAAAGACGTTCTGGTTGAATGCGATAACTGGCTTGTAAACGCGTGGCTGATAGCTTGGCTTTGCAATGTGACGTGGCTTGTAAGTGCGCGGGTAGGATTTTACGATTCGGCCGTCTCTGCATGTGTAGCCACGTTCTAGACGAATTTTACGACAATCAAGGCCACGTGGTTTGCGAGGCTTATATGTCGGCGCACAGTTGCGATGACGAGCGCCATTGCGACAGGCTACCGGTCTTACATAAGGGCGTTTAGTGCGTGGTTTAGCTGCTTTGTTCGCAATGATGCCGCCAACAACTGCTGCACCAAGGCCGATGGCTGCAACGCCGCGATTTGTGAACTTGCCGTTCTTTTTAAAGAAGCCAACTTTTTCAACTGTTGTTTCTGCTTCGAAGGATGCAAGAGCATTCATGCCACTTGCGTTTGATGATGTAATGCCTGCAACCATAGTCGCGGCTGCGAGGGCTGTGATTGCGAGTGTTTTAAATGTGTTGGTCATTGTATCTCTCCGAAGTCTCGTATTTGTTTGTGTCTGTTTTAGTCTTTGTTTTTGTTTGTCTCTCTCGATGATTAGAAATTAGGGGTTTGAAGAAATAAAAGATGTGCATTGCTGCACACCGCAATTATAGTCACTAAAAGAACGGTTACGCAGAGCACGGGAGAGCTTTGCTGGTATTATGTAAGGGAGGCTTCAATGCTCAAAGGAATGATGATGAACCGTCCGCTGAAAATTGCGGACATGTTGACCTTTGCTGAGGATGTTCACCCGAACTCCGAGCTTGTCTCATCTACCGTTGAGGGGGGAATCCATAAAGCGACTTATCGCCAAACGGGCGCGAGAGCGCGCCGCCTTGCAAAGGGGTTGCTTGCAAATGGCATCAAAGCGGGAGACCGTGTCGCGACCCTTGCATGGAATGGCTATCGTCACTTTGAACTCTATTATGCAATTGGCGGCATTGGTGCGGTTTGCCATACGCTCAATCCGAGATTATCTGCTGAGCAAATGTCCTATATCGTCAGCCATGCTGGGGACACGCTGCTGTGTATTGATCTGACATTCGTGCCGCTCGTTGAAAAGATGATGCCGCTCTTTCCTAAAAACCTTCGCTATATGATTATGACAGATCGGGCGCATATGCCTGAGACCTCATTGCCAAGCCCCATTTGCTACGAAGAGTTGCTGGCAAGTGAGGATGATCAGTTTGAATGGCCTGATTTCCCTGAGGATACAGCTGCCAATCTTTGTTATACATCTGGCACCACAGGAAACCCAAAAGGTGCTCTTTATACGCACCGCTCAACCGTGCTGCATGCTTTAATGATTGGTGTTTCCCTGCAAACCAGTTTGCAATCGGGTAAACGCATTTTGCCCGTTGTGCCGCTGTTTCACGTTAATGCATGGGGCTTGCCTTATGCTGCACCACTAACGGGGGCATCGCTGGTTTTCCCAGGGCCGAAGCTTGATGGGGCAAGCGTCTATGATTTAATGGACAGCGAGGATGTGTTCTCTGCGTGGGGCGTGCCGACGGTTTGGATTGGCCTTTTAGCTGAAATTGAAAAACGGGGTCGCAAACCAAATGGGTTTGGTGAGGTTATCATTGGCGGCTCAGCTGCACCGCGCCCGATGATTGAGGCGTTTGAGAGCATGGACGTCAGTGTCTGTCATGCTTGGGGTATGACGGAGATGAGCCCTGTTGGCACCGTTGGCACTTTGACGCCTGCAATGGATAAACTCTCGTTGAAAGAGCGCGTCGACCTCAAAACAAGCCAAGGCCGCCGCACTTATGGTGTTGAACTTAAAATCGTTGATGAAGACGGCAATCGCTTGCCCCATGATGGTGTCGCCTCTGGTGAACTGTTCACGCGCGGCAATACGATTGTCTCGGGATACTTCAATGACGAAGAGGCCTCCAATGGTGTCTTTGATGATGAGGGCTGGTTTACAACAGGGGATGTCGCGTCCATCGACCCAGATGGTTTCTTGCGGATTACAGACCGCGCCAAGGATTTGATTAAATCAGGTGGTGAATGGATTAGTTCAATTGATGTTGAGAATATGGCGATGGGCCATGCGGATATCTTGAACTGCGCCGTGATTGGCTTGCCGCATCCAAAATGGGATGAGCGTCCCGTTCTGGTCGTCGTGCCACAGCCTAATGTGGACCCTGACAAGTCTAGCATTTTGGAACTATGCGCCAATTCGCTTGCTAAATGGCAGGTGCCTGATGATGTGATTGTCGTTGAAGAATTACCGTTGACCGCCACAGGCAAAGTCTCCAAGCGGACGCTTCGGGCTCAGTTTGCTGATTACAAGTTACCAGAATAGGCGCATTTAATGGCTAAACAATATCGCCAACACCGTTTCACTGTGCCTGATGGTATGTGTGACATGCTGCTTATCCGTCATGGGGAATCTATGCCCTATGTTGAAGGCATCCCACACCCACAAATGGACGGACAATCAGACCCGCATTTGCACCCCATGGGGCACAAACAGGCTGAAGCTGTTTGTGAGCGTCTTAAAGATACGCATTTTGATGCGCTTTATGTCACCACGCTGACCCGTACGCACCAAACGGCAGCGCCCCTTGCCAAAACGCTAGGGATGACGCCATCGGTTGAGAAAGACCTACGCGAAATTTATTTGGGTGAATGGGATAGCGGCTTGTTCCGCATTAAAATGGCGGAACGTGACCCGCTTTATTTGCGCGCTCTTGAGGAGCAAGAGTGGGGTTTGGTACCCGGAGCTGAAAGCACAGCACAATTGCAAGATCGCGTGAAAGCTGGATTGCTTCGCATCGCAGCAAAGCACCCAAACCAGCATGTAGCCGTGTTTGTGCATGGTGGTGTCATTGGCGCGGCGATGGCTGTTGCAACACAGTCTCGTTCATTTGCCTTTGTCGGTTCTGAAAACGGATCAATCAGCCGTCTTGCTATTGGAGCAGACAAAATGATGGTGCGCAGTTTCAATGATACAAGCCATCTTTCTCATCTTGTGGATGATGAAGAAGACGAAGATTAGAGGCATGATCTTAATCGATCATCACCACGATTTTGCCACGGGCTTGTCTCGCCTCAAATAATTCAAGCGCTTTACCTGCTTCTGCAAGCGGAAAACGAGCGCTTATCTTTTGCTTTATTTCTCCAGCGTCATAAAGCTCTAGCAATGTTTGCGTCTGGTCGCGAAAACGGTCAGGTTTTTCCGCGATAAACTTTGCCCAGTTTACCCCACATATGTCGAGGTTCTTTAAGAGTGGCAGGTTAAGCGGGATTTTCGGGATGCCTGCGGTAAAGCCAAGCACCACATGGCGGCCTTCAAAATTGAGGGAGCGCAGGGCGGGTTCTGCATAATTACCGCCAACGGGGTCATAGACGATGTCTATTCCCTTATTGCCTGCCAGCTCTTTGATGCTCGTTGATAAAGCGCGTTGCCCGTCTTTTTCTAAGTCGCTTGGATAAATCAGCGTTTCATCCGCACCCAATTCTCTGCAAAAGGCGGCTTTCTCCTCAGATGAGGCGGCAGCAATCACACGGGCTTTCGCTTGTTTGGCAAGTTCTATCGCGGCTGTTCCAATGCCACCAGAAGCTCCAAGCACAAGAACCGTTTCGCCACCACGTAATCGACCACAATCATGCAGCCCATAATAGTTCGTGCCATAGGTAAGAATAAAGCAAGAAGCTTCGTCAAAGGGCATGGCATCTGGTATTTTGAAAGTCATTGAGGCTTTAGCGCAAACGTGGCTGGAGAAGGCACCAAACAAAGTCAGTGCCAAAACACGGTCGCCGACGGCAAAACCGTCAACGCTATCACCAACAGCTTCAACAATGCCCGCAAGCTCACCACCGGGGGCAAAAGGGCGGGGTGGTTTGATTTGATAAAGGTCGCGGCCAATCAATGTATCTGGAAAATTGACGCCAGCTGCATGAGCACGAATGAGAACCTCACCTGATTTTGGCTGAGGCACGGGGCGTTCCGTCAGCTCCAACGTTTCAGGCCCACCGACGGCGTGACTCATCATGGCTTTCATTGTTTTTGCGGGCATCAATAAATCTCCGGTGCAAAATGGCTTCGTGTATGTGTAGATTGTATAGGTGCATTAGCTTAGGCTAAACAAGAATATAAGAGAATTGGAGTGATTTAATGCGGCCAGAGAATTTGTTTTCGCTTTCAGGCAAGACAGCGTTAGTGACAGGTGGTGCAACAGGTATTGGGCGCATGGCCGTTGAAGGGTTGATGGCCGCCGGTGCTCATGTATTGATTGCCAGCCGCAAGGGTGAGCTTTGTGAGAGTGTTGCCAGCGAACTTAATGCGCTGGGGCATGAAGGGCGCGCTGAAGGGTTCGCGGGTGATGTTGGCAATGAAGAAGGCGTTGATGCACTCAATAATGCCCTTAGAGAACGCACGGACCAGCTTCATATCTTAATGAATAATGCAGGCATTACATGGGGTGCACCGCTTGGCGAGTTTCCGCATAAAGCTTGGGAAAAGGTTTTCTCGGTCAATGTGGCGGGCATGTTTCATCTCACCCAATCATTACTGCCATTGCTGAAAAAGGCTTCTAGTGAGGATGACCCAGCACGGGTTGTGAATGTTGGTTCTGTCATGGGTGAGGTTGCAATGGGCGATGGCGCTTATAGCTATGCAACATCAAAAGCTGCCGTGCATCACATGACGCAGATTTTAGCAAAGGAACTGGCCGCGCAAAACATCACGGTGAATGCACTCGCGCCTGGTCCTTTTGTTTCCAAAATGACAGCTTTTGCAACGGGCAAACAAGAAACCCGCGATAAGGTTGGCGACCAAGTGCCGCTTTCTCGTGTTGGCAATGCCAGTGACATTGCGGGCTGTTTGCAGTTTTTATGCGGGCGCGGCGGTTCTTATATAACGGGTGCGATTATTCCCGTATCAGGTGGTATCAATGTTCAAACAGGGCCAGCTATCTTCCAAGAGGCGCTCTCGTGAGTGCAACGATAAAGTCTTTGTCTGACTTAGAAGGTCGTGTTGGCGAGGAACTTGGGGTTTCGCGTTGGTATCTATTGGACCAAGCCCGCATTGATGCATTTGCTAAGGTGACGGATGATGAGCAATTCATCCATTTAGACCCAGAGCGCACCCGTGCTGAAACACCGTTTGATGGCACAATCGCGCATGGCTTTCTAACCATGTCGCTGCTTTCTTCGATGTCTTATGAAGTCATGCCGTTTATGAAGGGTGATGAGAGGATGGGCATCAATTACGGCTTTAACAAGCTTCGCTTTATATCGCCAGTGCCATCAGGGTCGCGGGTTAGAGGGCGTTTTTCGCTCGTTTCCTTTGACCAATCAAATAAGGGCTTTAGCGACTTAATTTTAACGTCTACGGTGGAAATCGAAGGCCAATCAAAGCCTGCCTTGGTCGCCGAATGGATCAATCGGCAATATACGGTCTAGTGACCGTTCATTTTGGGATGAGGAAAATAATATGCGTAGTGCAGTGATCGTATCAACGGCAAGAACACCAATTGGCAAAGCCTTTCGAGGAGCGTTTAACAACACCACACCGCAAGAGCTTGCTGGCCATGCAATAGCTAACGCAGTAGAGCGGGCAGGTATTGAGGGCAGTGCCGTTGAAGATGTCATTATGGGCGCGGCACTTCAGCAAGGCCACACTTGCACGAATATCGCGCGTCAAGCGGCTATGCGGGCGGGCTTGCCTGTAACGGTTGCTGGCATGTCGCTAGACCGTCAATGTGCCTCTGGCATGATGGCTATCGCAGCGGCGGCCAAGCAAGTGGTGAGTGACAATCAAGATATTGTTGTGGGTGGCGGTGTTGAATCTGTCAGCCTCGTACAAACCGCTGAGATGCGCGCGAAGTCTGACCCTTGGCTGAAAGCCAATCGGCCAGATATGTATATGTCGATGTTAGAAACAGCCGAAACAGTCGCTGACCGCTATAACATTAGCCGCGAAGCGCAAGACGAATATGCATTGCAATCACAGCAACGCACCGCTGCTGCGCAAGAGGCGGGCAAGTTGGATGATGAGATTGTGCCACTTGCTTCCACCATGCTTGTGCAAGACCGCGAGACGAAGGAAATTTCTGAAAAACAAGTGACGCTCTCCAAGGATGAAGGCAACCGCCCAAGCACCGAGCTTGCAAATCTTGCGAGCCTAAACCCTGTTTTCAAAGACGGCTTGGTGGTTAAAGAAGGGGGATATATTACCGCTGGTAATGCAAGCCAATTGTCTGATGGGGCATCGGCCGCTGTTGTGATGGAAGAAAGCCTTGCAGAAAAGCGCGGGCTTCAGCCTTTGGGCCGCTATGTGGGTGTTGTGGCGTCTGGCTGTGCACCTGATGAAATGGGTATCGGTCCTGTTTTTGCCGTGCCAGCACTGCTTGAAAAGCATAATCTCAAAATGGACGATATTGGCCTTTGGGAACTCAATGAAGCCTTCGCTGTGCAGGTGCTTTATTGCCGTGACAAGCTTGGCATTCCAAATGATATTTTGAACGTCAATGGTGGTGCGATTTCTATCGGTCACCCTTATGGCATGTCGGGTGCTCGGATGGTTGGTCATGCGCTGATTGAGGGCAAACGACGCGGCGCGAAATATGTAGTGTCGACCATGTGTGTCGGCGGTGGCATGGGCGCTGCTGGCCTGTTTGAAGTGCTATAGGCAACCCATGTCTGATGAGGCGCAAAACTTAGATATATCAGCGGTCACTGCCTATGTGCGTGAGCGCATGGATGGTTTTGGCGATGTAACCAATGTCGTTAAGTTTGAGACAGGGCAATCTAACCCAACTTATCTGCTTGAGACCTCAACAAAAAACGTTGTTTTGCGCCGCAAACCGATGGGGGAACTGCTGAAATCCGCCCATGCGGTAGACCGTGAATTTCGTGTGCAAAGTGCTTTGGCTGGCAGCAATGTGCCTGTCGCGAAAATGCACCTGCTTTCTGATGATGACAACGTTATTGGTTCGCAATTCTACATTATGGACCATGTGGATGGCCGCACTTTTGACGACCCGCGTCTGCCAGACCTTGCGATTGAAGAACGCAAACCTGTGTTGTCAGAAATGTGCCGTGTTTTGGCAGCTCTCCATGATGTTAATATCGATGAGGTTGGCCTTTCTGAATATGGCCCATCGGGCAATTATTACGTGCGCCAAATTTCGCGATGGTCGAAGCAATATCTTGCGTCAAGAACCGAAGCCTATGAGCCGATGGATCAGTTGATGGCGGCACTCGATAAGCAGATGCCTGACGAAGATGGCTTGCGCACTTTGGTGCATGGCGATTATCGCATCGACAATATGATTTTTGATAAGAACAGCGAGAAGTGCCTCGCGGTTTTGGATTGGGAAATTTCAACCCTTGGCCATCCCTATGCAGACCTTGCGGGCGTGATTATGCAATGGCAAATGCCAACGGGCAAAACAGGGCGCGGACTTCAAGGTGTCGACCGCGCTGAAAATGGTCTGATGAGCGACCAAGAATTCATCGACCTTTATTGCGCCTATCGGGGCCTCAAACGAATTGAGAATTTCGGCTTCTATCTCGGCTTTTGCTTCTTTCGCATGGCAGCCGTTTTGGAAGGGGTGAAGCGGCGTGCTTTAGATGGCAATGCGTCTAACCCGAAAAAAGCGCTGGAGCTTGGTGCCCATGTCCCTGCTTTTGTCTCTGGTGGTTTGAAGGCGCTAGGGCATGACTAGCGCGCGTTATCAAGATAAAGTGGTTATGATTACGGGCGCTGCCGGTGGTTTTGGTGCTGAGGCTGCCAAACGCTTTGCCGCAGAAGGAGCAATGCTCGCGCTGTCAGATATTGATGAGGGGGCGGTTGCCAAGCTGGCTGAACAGTTGGCGGGCGCAGACGGTGACATCTTCACTCAAGCGCTGGACGTGGCCCAAGAAGATCAGATGCAAGATTATGTTGCTGCTTGTCTTACCAAATTTGGTCGACTTGATGTGGCCATCAACAATGCTGGTATTGCGCACGAAATGGCACCAATCACCGCGCTTAATGTTGAGACATATGAAAAGATCATGGCGGTGAATGCGCGGTCGGTCTTCTTAGGTATGAAACATCAATTGCCGCCGATGATTGAGCAAGGCGCGGGGGCAATACTCAATGTCTCGTCAGCCGCTGGTCTTGTTGGTGCTGGCTATTTATCTGCCTATGCCGCTTCCAAGCACGCTGTTGTTGGGCTGACCAAAGCAGCAGCGGATGAAGTGGCGCGCAAAGGGGTTCGGGTGAATGCGCTTTGCCCATCATTTGCCGACACGCCGTTGTTTTCAGAAATGGCGGATAAATTTGGTGAAAGTCGTGGGCTTGACCGCGATGATGCCTATCAACAAATTTCCTCACGCGTGCCCATGCAAAGGGTCGCGCAAAGTGGCGAGATCGTTCAGGCGATGCTTTGGATTTGTGATGAAGAAAACAGCTTTATGACGGGCCAAGCGATTTCAATTGATGGTGGTTTGACCGCCATATAAAAATTAATTCAGGAGTAAAGTGGCGATGGCGACCTATCCAGATATTATCGAAGATCCTTACGAATATCAGGCGTTACTTGGTTTCGAGATGGTGGAGTGGACAGAAGACCTTGTTCGCATTCAAGCGGATATGAAGCCCAAGCTCACCAATCGTTATGGATTGCCCCATGGTGGGGTGCACGCGTCGCTGCTTGATACGGCGATGGGATATTGCGGTTGCTTTACGGGCGATCCTGAAAACAAGCGGTTTGCCATGACGTTATCTATGACAGTGAATTACCTTTCCAGACCTAAGGGTAAGCTTTTGATTGCTGAAGGGCGTAAAGTTGGGGGCGGTAGAAAGACGTTTTTTGCTGAGGGCCGTGTTATTGATGAAACAGGGGAGTTAATTGCAACTGGTTCTGGTTCTTTCCGTTATCGCAGCGGTAGCACGGGATAAATTAATGGAACATACTTGCTCATGCTCATGTATTGATTTGAGCGCAAATAAATAAAAGACACAAATTCTAGAATCTGTTTGGGGGGTTGTAATAACTTCATTTCTGTCACACTCTTTCGACGGGAGAATTAGTGTTTAGGGAGAACCAATGTCTGATTTTAAGAATAATGATCCACGTTTTGAGGCGCTAAGACCAGCCGAACGTGAGACTTTCTTTAGAGCTATTCGTAAAGGTGCATCGCGCCGCGAATTCATGACAATGTTGATGGCTGCAGGTGCGACAGCTGCTGCCTCTGGCACGTTGTTTGGTAGTGTAAGTGAAGCCATTGCAGCAACGCCTAAAAAAGGTGGCAAGCTAATTTTTGCAGGTGACCAACATGGTCCCAACGATACGCTCGATCCGGCACTCTTCACATCAGCAGTCGACTATTTTCGTGGACGTATGTTCTACGGTTCTTTGACAAAGCTAACCGCTGATCTGGGCTATGAGCCTGAGCTTGCGGAAGAAATTCTGTCAAATGACGACGCGACTGAATGGACATTTAAACTGCGCAAAGGCGTTGAATTCCATAACGGCAAAACGATGAACGCGGATGATGTTATCTTCACGATGAACCGTCATTTGGGCAAGGATTCGGTTTCTAAAGCTGCCTCTCTGGTTGCGATGATTGAGCGCTGGGAAAAAGTGAATGATTATGAGGTTCGTGCGATCCTCAATTCACCAAATGCAGATTTGCCAATCGCTCTTGGTACATTCCACTTTAAGATTTTACAAAATGGCACCACCGACTTTGCTTCTGCTGTGGGTACAGGCCCATACAAAGCGAAAGAGTTTAAACCGGGCGTTCGTGCTGTTGGTGTTCGCAATGAGAACTACTGGGGCGAGGGCGGCTATCTTGATGAGCTAGAGCACTATGGTATTGGCGATGCGACGGCACGTTTGAATGCATTCCTTGCAGGCGATATTGATGCAATGGTGAACTTGAACCCGAAAGCTATCGGCCAAGTTGAAGGTGCTGCTGGTAAAGAGATTTGGGCACTGGAATCAGGTGCTTATATCAACGTTACACCACGCCTTGATGTTGCTTCATCTGCTAATCCGCATCTTTGGAAAGCAATGCAATATTTGATGGACCGTAAGCGCCTTGTAAAAGGTGTTTATAAGGATCAAGCTGTTGCTGGTAACGATCATCCGATCGCTCCTGCATACTTTGACCATTGCCCAGATATTCCACAGCGTGAGCTTGATCCTGAAAAGGCGAAGTTCCACTTTGAGAAGTCTGGTATTGGTGCAAGTGCTATCCCAGTGGTGGCTGCGGAAGTGGCGCCAGGTGCGGTTGATCAATGTCTCTTCATGCAACGTGAAGGTAAGAAGATCGGCATGAACTTTGACGTGAAAACGGTAACCACGGATGGTTATTGGGGTTCTGTCTGGTTGAAAGAGCCGATTTGTGTGGCAGCGTGGAACATGCGTCCAACAGCGAACATTATGATGACGCTGGCCTTTAAAGGGGATGCTGCTTGGAACGAGACACGTTGGAAAAACGACAAGTTTGACCAATTGCTCATTGAAGCACGTGGTATCACTGATCCTGCAAAACGTAAGCAGGCTTATTGCGATCTACAAACCATGATCCAAGAAGGTAATGGTCAGTCGATCCCGATCCACCGCAACTATGTCGATGCAGCTGCAAGCCATGTGAAAGGTCGCACACAAGTGCCGCTTAATAACTTTGGTGGTGCAGAGGCGCCGATCACCTTGTGGCGCGATGGCTAGAATTAGCCGTTAGAAACGTTGACCGGCTTTGCCTGGGTGCGAGCCTTTTGTGTAAAGTCGGTCTTGTTCTTTTCTCACAGCTTATACAGCCATGTTTAACATCATCATCAAGCGACTAGGTGTTGGTCTTCTGACCGTAGTCGCCGTATCTGTCATTATTTTTCTCGGCACGAAAGTCTTGCCGGGCGATGCGGCACAAATTCGTCTTGGCCAGCAGGCGACGGATGAAAATGTCGCGGCCCTGCGTGAACGCCTTGGCCTTGATAAGTCGTTTTTCTTTCAATACTGGGATTGGTTTTCCAATTTTATCCGTGGCAACTTAGGCGTGTCGTTAGCGGCTGACGTGCCGATCACCAATTTGATTGGTGACCGCTATGAAAACACGCTGATCGTAAGCTCTTTGACGGCGCTTATTGGCGTCCCGATTTCTCTACTGCTTGGCATTTTCGCGGCTATGTATCCGGGCACTTTGTACGACCGAATTTTGACCTTTGTCTCTGTCACATTGGTTGCTGCGCCTGAATTTTTCACCGCAACGTTGCTCGTATTGCTGTTCGTTTTCGCGCTGGGTATCGGCAATGCTGTTGTCGTTGGTAGCATTGAGGGGAAGGGCTTTTTTGAACTGATCGTCCATTTCGCCTTGCCCATAACAACCTTGAGCTTCGTCATAGCGTCACAGCTCATTCGCATGAGCCGTGCTGCGGTGCTAAACGTTATGAGTTCGCCCTATATTGAAATGGCAATCTTAAAGGGTGTGCCGCGCAAGCGAATTATTTTCCGTCATGCACTGCTGAATGCCATCGGTCCTATCGTCAATGTGGTCGCGCTCAATCTTGCTTATCTCGTGACAGGCGTGATCGTGGTGGAAATCTACTTCGGTTATCCGGGCCTTGCGACCTTGATTGTGCAGGGTGTTCAAACCCGCGACTTTGTTCTGATCCAAGGCCTTGGCATGATTTTCTGCCTGACCTACGTCATCCTCATGCTGATTGCGGATATTGCCGCCTATGCATCAAACCCACGCTTGAGGCATCCAAAATGAAGAACCCATCAACTGTAAAACACTATGTTGCGCCCTATGATGATGGGGTTAGTTTTGATGAACTGCCAGACGCGCCGCCAAGTGGTAAGTTTCGTTTTTCCGTCATCGGATGGATTGGCGTTATCATCGCGTCATTCTGGTTTTTCATCGCAATTTTCGGGCAGTTCTTAGCCCCTTATGGTGAGAATGATTTGCCGTTTCCAGATGCTTACGCAGAGTTTCAAGTGCCACAAGCAGGCGCATGGCTTGGTACGGATGTTTCCGATCGCGATATCCTAACCCGCATCATGTACGGGGCAAGCCGCACGATTGGTATTTCGTTTGCTGCGACGATATTGGCGTACGTGATTGGCGTTATCCTCGGCATCGGGGCGGCTGTCTCATCGCCACGTGTTGATATGGTGATGAGCCGCGTCAACGATGCGTTCTTGAGCTTGCCAACCATCATGCTGGGCCTTGTGGTTGTGGCAGCTGTTGGCTCGTCAATTCCCGTCCTGATTTTAACCGCTGGTGTGATCTATGCTTGCGTGATTTTTCGTCTTGCCCGCTCACTCGGCCAAGAGATTATGGTGATGGATTTTGTTGAGGCAGCGCGTGCGCGTGGTGAAGGGCGTTGGTGGATTATTACCCGCGAGATTTGGCCCAATGCGGCCATGCCTTTGATGACGGATTTCGGCCTTCGTTTGATCTATGTGATCCTCTTTATTTCAAGCCTCAGCTTTTTGGGCCTTGGTGTTCAGCCGCCACAAGCTGACTGGGGTTCGATGGTGCGTGAGAACCTCGGTGCGCTTCAATATGGTGACAGCATCA
Organism: Hyphomicrobiales bacterium; assembly: GCA_039964305.1. Taxonomy (GTDB): domain Bacteria; phylum Pseudomonadota; class Alphaproteobacteria; order Rhizobiales; family JACESI01; genus JACESI01. The sequence continues at coordinate 21,030 of JBDVXS010000092.1, read as the reverse complement.
TCCCAATTATTGCGCCTGCGCTTTCAATCGCGACGCTGACTGTATCCATCAACCTCATTGTTGATGACATTTCTGCCCATAGTGGCGGCAAGCTCTCCAAGAGGATTTAATCAATGGCAGAGCAAACCCGAAAAGCCGATGAACTGGTTTTTGAAGCCAAAGACTTACACATTCATGCCATCCGTGATGATCGAAGCGAATTGCCGATTGTGAAAGGCGTCAATTTTCAAGTGAACCGAGGTGAGGTGGTGGCACTTATCGGGGAATCTGGTTCGGGCAAAACTACGATTTCTCTCTCGGCGCTTGGTTATTGCAAACCAGGTTTAAAATTTGCTGGCGGCGAAGCGATGTTGCTTGGCAATGATGTGTCGAAAATGTCGACAGAAGAACTGCGCCCTGTGCGGGGTGAGAAAGTAGCCTATCTTGCCCAAAGTGCAGCAGCCACCTTCAATCCATCAATCCGTATTAATGAGCAAGTGACAGAAGCGCCTGTACTTCACGGCACTAAAACGCAGGACGAAGCGAACCAGAAAGCCCTGTCGCTTTATAAGGCGCTCGAATTGCCCGATCCTGAAAACATCGGTTCACGCTATCCGCACCAAGTGTCTGGCGGTCAATTGCAACGCTTGATGGCAGCAATGGCCCTATGCGGAGAGCCTGATTTGCTGGTGCTGGATGAGCCAACCACCGCCCTTGATGTGACCACGCAAATTGAAGTTTTAAAGGCTTTCAAACATGTCATCAAAGAAGAGGGCGCTGCGGCGATTTATGTGACCCATGACCTCGCGGTTGTGGCCCAAGTCGCAGACCGCATTGTGGTGCTTTATAACGGGGAAATTAAAGAAGCAGGCCCCGTTGATCAAATTATCAATAACCCGCAACACCCTTATACAAAGCGCCTCATGGCCGCGAACAAACCGCTACCTGTCGCAGGCCTTGGCGATACGGCAACAGACGACCATTTGCGCTCATCACCAGCCCTTGAAGCGCGGGGTGTCAATGCAGGTTATGGCATACTTAGTGACGGCAAGCCCTCAATTCAGGTGTTGAGCGACGTCAATGTGGTGATTGAGCGGGGTAAGACTGTCGGTGTGATCGGTGAATCTGGGTGCGGTAAGTCCACGCTTGCCCGTGTGTTTGCTGGCTTGTTACCGCCTTTTGGCGGCGATATACGCCTTGATGGCAATACACTTGCACCGGCTGTGAAAGATCGCTCGCGTGAAGATTTGCGCAAGGTGCAATTCGTCTACCAAATGGCAGATACGGCGCTTAATCCACGACATCGGATAAAAGAAATTCTGGGGCGCCCAGCGGAATTTTATGGCACGGCTGAAGGGAAGAGCCGCAAGGAGAAAGTGGCGGAGCTTTTGGAACTTGTCGAGCTTCCAGTGCAGTTTGCTGAACGCTATCCGCATGAGTTGTCAGGGGGGCAGAAACAGCGGGTAAACCTTGCCCGTTCTTTGGCTGCAAGTCCTGAAGTGGTGCTGTGCGATGAGGTAACGTCTGCGCTTGATACGATTGTGGGTGCCAATGTTATTGAGCTTCTAAAACGTTTGCGAAAAGAAACGGGCGTTTCCTTTGTTTTCATCAGCCATGACCTCTCAACAATCGCATCCTTCGCCGACCAAATCGTTGTGCTGTATGCAGGCCGCGTAGCAGAGCAGGGCGACGCAAACAAAGTGCTGTCGCCGCCTTATCATCCCTATACGCGATTGCTGATTTCATCCGTACCTGAAATGCGGGTGGGGTGGCTTGATGAAATTGCAAAAGACGAAGACGCCATGAAAGCCGTTGGCGGCGGAGTTGATTTAACCGCAAAGGGGTGCCCGTTCTTCACCCGTTGCCCGCTCGCAATTAACGGCACATGCGACACCACACCACCCCCAGAACGTGAAGATGGCGAGGGCCATGTGATTGCCTGCCATCGTGAAATTACGGAATTGGGTGGCTAGACCGCATCAAAATCCAAGACCACTTTCTTACTTAAGGCGCGAAGCTGGCAGGCTAGCACGAAGCCTTCATTGGTTTCCCATTCTTCTAGAGAGAAGTTTTGGATCATTTCAGCATCGCCCGCAACCAGCTTGCAGCGGCACGTTGCGCACATGCCGTTGGCACAGGAATAGGGCAGGTCTAGGCCTGATTGGGCGGCGGCTTCTAGCAAGGGTTGTTGTTTGGAAAGTGGGAACTTGCGGCGCGAGCCATCAAGCACAATTTCGATTTCTGCGTCGCTTGCATTGGTTGCTTTTTGCGCAGACCCTGCCGTGCGTAAGGGTGTGGATGGGGTGAAGAGTTCGAATTTGATGCGGCTTTTTTCAACGCCCATTTCTTCCAGTGCCAATGAGGCCGCCTTGATCATCGGTTCGGGGCCGCAAATATAGATTGCATCATAACTGAGCGGATCGATTAACCCACGCGTTGCCATCGTCTGTAGCTTCTCTGAATCCAGCCGCCCGTTGAAGAGGTCCACGTCTTGGGCTTCTTCGTCCATAACGTGGGTCATCAGAAAGCGTGTGAGGTATTGGTCTTTTAGGTCATCAAAGGATGACTTGAACATAACGCTGTCGGTGTTGCGATTGGCATAACATAATGTGACGCGGCTATCTGCTTCGCCTTCCAATACTGAGCGAGCGATAGAATGGATAGGGGTAACGCCAGATCCTGCGGCCAGCAGGAGATAATTGTGGGTGCCACCAATAGGCGCCATGAAGCGGCCTTGTGGTATCATCACGGAGAGCGTGTCGCCCGCTTTCAATGTTTGCGCGAAGCTTGAAAAGGCTCCGTCTTCAATGCGCTTCACACCAACGCTGATATTGTCTGCACTAAGGGGGGAAGAAATTGAATAAGAGCGCCTTGTGTCTTCGCCGTTTATGTCTGTACGCAATGTTAAATATTGGCCGGGTGTGAAGGTGAAGTCATCTTTCAATGCTTCAGGAACAGCAAAGCTGATGACCACACTATCTGCGGTGTCCTGATTAACAGATGCAATTTCAAGCGTGTGGAAGCGGGGTGTTTTACTGCTCATGGGTTTGCCTTAAATGCACTTGAAATAGTCGAACGGCTCTGCACAACTTGTGCAGCGGTAAAGTGCTTTGCAGGCTGTGGAACCAAACTCTGAAACCTTTTCCGTCTCGCTAGATTGGCAGCGCGGGCAAGTTACAACGGTTTCACCAAACAGGGAGCGTTTGGAGTTTTCGCCCTTTACAGGCGGCGCGATGCCGTATGCGGTGAGCTTTTTACGTCCTTCATCGGTGATCCAGTCTGTCGTCCATGCAGGCGATATGACGCGGTTGATGACGGGGTCAAAGCCTGCCGTTCGTAAAGCCGTTTCAACAGCCAATTCAATGGCAAGCACGGCAGGACACCCTGAGTAAGTTGGCGTGAGATCAGCAACGGCGCGACCATCGTCATCTATTTTAACATCGCGCAATATGCCGAGGTCTTCGATGGTCAAAACAGGAATTTCAGGATCAAGAACGCTGGCTGCCACCTGATAGGCGCGGCGCTCGGTTGCTTTCTCGTCAAAGGAAATGGCAGCACTTACCATGAGAGACCAGGATAGGTGCGCTGTAAATATTGTAGGTCAGCCAGCAGAAAACCCATGTCTTCTGTGTGCCGCCCCGTGCGTCCACCGGTTTGGGCAGGCGCAAGATCTGGAAGGGGTAACAGAGCCTCAGACAAAATGGGGGTAATGCGATCTAACCAGCTTTGCTGCAAGCTTGCGGGGTCTGGTAGAGTGTTTTCGTCAGCCAGTGCTTTTGTTATCTCATCGCTTTCAAAAAATTCAGGCAGATAAGGCGTTAGCTCTTCGAAGGCTTCACGGGTGCGCCGCGTGCTTTCCTCCGTGCCATCACCAAGGCGGATCACCCATTCACCACTATGGCGGATATGGTAAGCCGTTTCTTTGATTGCCTTACCAGCAATGCCGCGCAGTGTTTCGTCGGATGAGGTGAGCACTTCTTGCCAATAGGCTTCCATAAAGCAAGCAAAGAACAATTGACGCAGCATGGTGTGGGCGAAGTCGCCATTTGGGCGCTCGCAAATGAGAAGGTTTTTGTAGTCCCGTTCTAATCGCAAATAGGCCAGCTGATCTTCGTCGCGGCCTTTGCCTTCAACCTCGCCAGCGTAGGTGTAAAGCGCGCGGGCTTGGCCGATCAGATCAAGCGCTATATTGGGCATGGCCAAATCTTCTTCCAGCATCGGCGCATGGCCGCACCATTCTGAGAGGCGATGCCCAAGGATTAAATGATCATCCGCCAACCTTGTTACATTTTGGAAGAGGGCGCTTTGGAGAGGCATCATTACATATGCCCAATTTCATCTGGGATATCGTAGAAGGTTGGGTGGCGATAGATTTTATCGTCAGATGGATCAAACAGCTCTGCACTGTCTTGGGGATCTGAGGCAACAATTTCGCTTGATGGGATGACCCAAACAGAAGTCCCTTCGCCGCGTCTTGTATAAACATCGCGGGCTGCTTGGATTGCCATTTCTGCGTCTGCCGCGTGCAGTGATCCGCAATGGCGATGGGCCAACCCGTTGCGGGGGCGGATGAAGACTTCCCAAAGAGGAATTTCGCCAGAGCTATCTAAATGGTTTGTCTCTTCTGCCATGATGTTTCCTACTCCGCCGCTGTCTTGGCAGCTTGTGCCCGTTCGCGGCGTTTAGCGGCATGGGCCAGTGCTGCCTCACGCACCCATTCGCCGTCTTCCCATGCTTTTTTGCGGGCTTTTATGCGTTGTTTGTTCATGGGGCCATTGCCTTTCACGACCTTCCAAAACTCATCCCAATCAATCGGGCCGAAATCATAACCGCCTTTGCCGTTGTTCTTCTCCTCATTCCATTTGAGGTCTGGGTCTGGGAGGGTGAGGCCGATGAACTCAGCCTGTGGCACGGTGGCATCAATGAATTTCTGGCGCAGTTCGTTATTGGTGAAGCGCTTGATTTTCCAAGCAGTGGATTGGTCGCCATGAGTGCTTTCAGAATCATCAGGGCCAAACATCATCAGGCTTGGCCACCACCAGCGGTTCAACGCGTCTTGAGCCATTTCTTTTTGTTCTGGCGCACCTTGGGCAAGCTTCATCATCAGCTCATAGCCTTGGCGCTGGTGAAAACTCTCCTCTTTGCAAACGCGAACCATTGCGCGGGCATAGGGGCCATAAGAACAGCGGCAAAGCGGTACTTGGTTCATAATGGCAGCGCCATCTACCAGCCAGCCAATCGCGCCAATATCTGCCCATGTTTGGGTTGGATAATTGAAGATAGATGAGTATTTCGCTTTGCCCGACAACAGCTCTTCCGTCATCTGCTTGCGTGTAACGCCAAGTGTTTCAGCGGCGGAATAAAGGTAAAGCCCGTGCCCGCCTTCGTCCTGAACTTTGGCAAGTAGGGCGGCTTTACGGCGCAGCGTTGGCGCGCGGGTGATCCAGTTGCCCTCTGGCAGCATGCCGACAATTTCCGAATGGGCGTGCTGCCCGATTTGGCGCACCAACGTTTTGCGGTAAGCCGCAGGCATTGGATCATTCGCCTCAATCTTTTGGTCGGCATCAATGCGCGCTTGGAAAGCATCAAGAAATTCTTGCGTCTCTTCCGTCTCAGTTTTCGCACCCATTAGTCCCTGCGAATACATGCCTGCCTCCTCAATTGCTGGGAAGTAGCATATGTTACGAAAAATAAAAAATCAATGATATTTTGTAATATTATGGACTATTGGAAGCGATGCTGGAGCTGTGCCAGCCCCTTGTTGGTGGTTGGTGTTTCCCACCACTTTTCCGATGGCTCTATGATCTCAGCATAAAGCTGTTTCACGCGCCGATGCGTTTTATTTCCTACCCAGTCTGCATCGACAAGGTGTGCTGGCAAAAGCGGATGACGTAAAACGAGGCGTCGCCAAAAATGAACCGTAATGAAACGCAACGCCATTGCTTCCAACGGGGTGAGTGATTTTGCCTGAGTGACACCAATGGAGCGCAGTAAGTCGTGCAGGGTTTTGTAATTATCACACAAGGTCTGCGGAATAAGCTGATCCTTCAACCAGTTTGGCATGTCCTCAATCGTTGCCTTTATGGCCAGACAGTCTTTTCTTGCGGTTAGATCTTGGCTCAGGCATGTGGTTTTGTTGATTAAGAACGATGTTGCGTGATCGATTGTTGTTGGATCTATCGGCTCCTTGCAAACGGCAAGATGCCAATGATTGCTCGTGCTGAAAAAGTTCGGATTGTAAATGCGTTCTGACGCTGCAAGAAATGTATTCGCCCCCGATTGGCTGAGGCTATAGGCGCTTGTGCGGCCTTGTTTGTGGCGGGTTACCCATCCTTCTTTCGCGAGCCTCGACATGGCGGTGCGAAGGGCGTTTCCTTCAACGCCAATTGCTTCGGTCAATTGCAAAAGCTCTTGTGTAGAAATTGGCGTGCCCCGTGGTTGAACCAAATCACCGAATATCGTCACCACAATGGACCAAACGCGAAGACGGCTGGATTTATGCAGTTCGTTTAGAAACGGTGTGAGGGTGGGTAACGTCGTCATTTATCCGCTTTATTCGCCATATTCGTTCATGGTCAAAAGTTCATATTCGGCCACTTGCTCATCGTCTTGATTGGTGAGCGTAACATTCCAGCGCACTTCGCCATAGGTGTCTGTGCGTTTCGTCTTGCGCTTCACGGTTAGACGTACCTTGATGCTATCGCCAGGTGCAACTGGTTTTTGAAAGCTTAGTTCATTAAGGCCCGTGTTTGCCAACACGGGGCCGGGGTTTGGTTCCACAAATAACCCCGCTGCAAAGCTTAAAAGCAAGTAGCCATGAGCAACGCGACCGGGGAAAAACGGGTTGGCTTTTGCAGCTTCATCGTCCATGTGGGCATAAAATGTATCACCTGTGAAGTTGGCGAAATGCTCGATGTCTTCCAAGGTGATTTCACGTAAGGGCGTATGGATTGTCTCGCCAATTTGTACAGCGTCAAAGCTGCGGGTGAAGGGATGGGCAGGGGCGTCAATCTCCTTAGCACCCTTGACCCAACGACCAGAAACAGCGGTCAAAATGTCTGGACTACCCTGTATTGCCGTTCGCTGCATGTAGTGCATAACACCGCGAATACCACCTAGTTCTTCGCCGCCGCCTGCACGGCCTGGCCCACCATGTACCATATGGGGAAGCGGCGCGCCGTGGCCTGTTGCCTCAGTCATTGATGTGCGGTCGTTGAAGTAAAGCCGCCCATGATGAGAAGCAGAAGCCAGTACCATTTCGCAGGCAACATCGGCGTCATGTGTGATGATTGACGCAACCAGCGAGCCGCCGCCACGGTTTAGCAATTCGGCCGCGTGGTTGGCGTCTGTGTAGGGCATGATGGTTGAAACAGGGCCAAATGCTTCAACGGCATGGATGTTGGTGGCTTCATCGGGGTTGGCGCAATAAAGCAGTTGTGGTGAGACAAATGCACCGTTTTGCGCATCCGCTCCATCCACGGATGGAAGGTCCGCATTGCCAAACACCCGCTCACATTCGTTCGATAAAAGTTCTGCTTTTGTGAGCACATCCGCCCTTTGACTTTGTGAGGCAAGCGCCCCCATGGTCGTGGTTTTTAGGCGTGGATCGCCAATAGTGATGGCTGAGAGATGGCCTTTGATGGCTTCAATTGCGGGGGCAATCGTTGCTTCTGGCACGATTAAACGACGAATGGCGGTGCACTTTTGGCCGGCTTTGGTCGTTATTTCCTGCACCACTTCTTTGACGAAGAGATCGAATTCTGGTGTGCCCACGGTTGCATCTGGTCCGAGCACGGAGGCATTAAGACTGTCTTGTTCGGCGGCAAAGCGGGTGGCGTTTTCCATAAGCTTTGGGTTGGAGCGCAGCATGAGTGCTGTATCAGCGGAGCCTGTAAAGCTCACGGCATCTTGTGACCCGAGTTGATCTAAAAGATCACCCGTGCCCCCAATAATTAGCTGTACCGACCCTTCTGGCAGCAAACCACTTTCGATCATCATGCGAAAGCAAGCTTCGGCCACATAGCTGGTGGATGTGGCAGGCTTTATGATCATCGGCATGCCAGCCAAGAAGGTGGGTGCGAATTTCTCAAGCATGCCCCAAACAGGGAAGTTGAAAGCGTTGATGTGAACGGCGACCCCTTGCAGTGGGGTGCACACATGTTGGCCCAAAAATGTACCATTGCGGCTGAGTTGCTCGATCTCGCCGTCTATGTAAATGCGTTCATCTGGCATCTCGCGACGCCCCTTGGAGGCGAAGACTTGGGTTGTGATTATGCCGCCATCAATATCAACCTTACTATCGCCCAATGTGGCGCCTGTGTTGTAGGAAAGGTCGTAAAGATGATCGCGTCTTTCGCGCAGATAAAGTGCGAGCGCTTTAAGGATGCGGGCGCGGTCATGGAATGTCATTTTTCGAAGTGACGGACCACCCTTTGTAACCGCAAAATCAACCATGTCACAGAAGGCTAAAGGGGTGCTTCCAATCTCGGCAATTGTCGCGCCCGTCACGGCTGATGGGATGCTTCTTTTCTCACCATTTGCAGGTATCCATTCGCCATGGGCAAAACTGTTTAGCGATAAAATTTCCATCCAACTCCCTTTCAATTTGCGCATTACTTCATTAGTTGTGATCGGGATGCAACGGTTTTTTTGACCGAGTTGGGAGGCTCAATGTCGCAATTTATTCTGACAAAAGTGCATGATGGTTGGATGGAAATCACCCTCAACCGCCCTGACAGATTGAACTCATTTAACGATGAAATGCATGCTCAATTGCGTGATGCCTTGGCCCGTGCAGGTGAGGCGGATATTCGTGCAGTGCTGCTAACGGGGGCAGGTCGTGGTTTTTGTGCGGGGCAGGATTTAGATGGTCGTGATCCCCGAAAAATGGATGGTCCGCCTGATTTGAATGACACGATTACGAGGCTCTACAATCCTCTTATCAAACTCTTGCAAGGCCTTGAAAAACCAGTAATTTGTGCGGTTAATGGTGTGGCGGCTGGGGCCGGTGCTAACATCTCATTTGCGTGCGATATCTTATTGGCTAGTGATAAGGCAAAGTTCATCCAGTCTTTTGCAAAAGTTGGTCTTGTCCCTGATGCAGGTGGTACGTGGAACCTGACGAACCTTCTTGGTCCCTTACGTGCAAAAGCATGGGCGATGACTGCCGAACCAATTGATGCGGCAACCGCCCAATCATGGGGCCTTGTTTGGAAAGTCTATCCGCAGGATGAGTTGATGGAAGCAGCGCGGGCAATGGTGGAAGAGTTTTCAACAGCTGCCACACTTGGCCTTGCAAAAACCAAACAGTTGATCGCGAAAGCAGGCACCAACACGCTTGATGAGCAAGTTGTGCTGGAGGCTGAGACGCAAGGGGTGTGTGGTCGATCAGAAGATTATAAGGAAGGCGTGTCAGCTTTTCTCGATAAACGTGCGCCAAATTTCAAGGGCTGCTAAAGGCCAGAAAGGGAGTTTTTGCCATGCCCTTATCGGCACAAGAAAGAGCGGAAAAATCTGCCGCTAATATGTGGGAAAATGACCGTGCGAGCAAAGCGCTCGGATTTAAAATTAAACGCGTTGCGTCAGGCGAGGCGGTGCTGACAATGGCGGTGCAAGAAGACCATCTAAATGGCCACAATACATGCCACGGCGGCATCATTTTTTCACTGGCTGACAGCGCTTTTGGCTTTGCTTGTAATTCGTACAATAAGAACGTTGTCGGTCAGCATTGTTCGGTCAGCTATCTGGCACCAGGTAGGCTTGGTGACCTCCTAACAGCCCATGCGAAAGAAGCAAACCGGACAGGGCGCACAGGCATCTATGATGTGGTTGTGACCAATCAATTGGGTGAGGAATTAGTCCATTTTCGTGGCGTGTCCCGCGAAGTTTCAGGCCAACATTTTCAAGAGGACGAAGCGTGAGAGAAGCTTATATCTGTGAGGGGCTACGATCTCCAATCGGTCGGTATGGTGGGACGTTATCGTCTGTGCGCCCCGATGATTTGCTGGCGGGCGTCATAAAGGCAGTTTGCGCCTCGGTGCCCAATTTGGATGCTGCTGCGATTGACGATGCGATTATCGGTTGTGCCAATCAGGCGGGAGAAGACAACCGCAATGTGGCCCGCATGGCAGTGCTTCTTGCTGGTTTGCCGCAAACAATTGGTGGGGTAACGCTTAATCGGCTTTGTGGCTCAGGGCTTGATGCTGTCTCAATGGCTGCGCGTGCCATCAAATCGGGCGAAGCTGATTTGATTTTGGCAGGGGGTGTTGAAAGCATGAGCCGCGCGCCGTTTGTTATGCCTAAGCCTGATGCTGCTTTTTCTCGTAAGGCAGAAATTTATGACACCACCATCGGCTGGCGCTTCATCAATAAGCAATTGAAGAAAGAATTTGGCGTCGATTCCATGCCTGAAACGGCGGAAAATGTTGCTGAAGATTTTCAAATTTCAAGAGAAGACCAAGATGCGTTTGCTTTGAATAGTCAGCAAAAAGCAGCAAAGGCGATTTCGTCTGGTCGTCTGGCCAAGGAAATTACGCCAATCAGTGTGCCGCAAAGGCGTAAAGACCCTATTGTGTTTGATACAGATGAGCATCCGCGCGAGACATCGCTTGAGAAAATGGCAAGCCTTTCAACGCCATTTCGTGAGGGTGGCAGTGTCACAGCGGGCAATGCTTCGGGCACAAACGACGGGGCAGCGGCATTGTTGGTTGCGTCTGCTGAAGCTGTTGAGAAATACGGTTTAACGCCGAAAGCAAAGGTTGTCGCCACAAGCATTGCAGGTGTAGAGCCACGCATTATGGGCATTGGGCCAGCGCCTGCGACAACCAAACTACTTGAGCGCATAGGCCATAAAATCAGCGATGTTGATTTGATTGAACTCAATGAAGCCTTTGCAAGTCAGGGTCTTGCTGTGCTGCGTCAGCTTGGTGTTGCAGATGATGCTGATTTCGTCAATCCAAACGGAGGAGCCATTGCGCTTGGTCATCCGCTTGGTATGTCAGGCGCAAGACTGGCGCTTTCTGCCGCGATTGAATTGCAAGAAAAAGGCATGAATCGCGCTGTTTGTACCATGTGTATAGGCGTCGGGCAGGGTATAGCGATGATGCTGGAAGCGGTTTAATCCGCGTGCATTGGGAGGAATGAATGGACGATTTATCACCTAAGCCTGGCGACTTGGAGCCAATTGAAACGGCAAGCCGCGATGAGCTGCAAAGCGTTCAATTAGAGCGCATGAAAGCATCACTTAAGCGGGCTTATGATAATGTTCCCCATTATAAGAAATCCTTTGATGAAGCGGGTGTGCATCCTGACGATTTGACGTCACTTGAGGACTTGTCAAAGTTTCCCTTCACGGTAAAGGCTGACCTGCGTGACAATTATCCGTTTGGTATGTTTGCTGTGTCGCGTGAGGAGCTTGTGCGGGTTCATGCTTCTTCTGGCACGACAGGCCAGCCGACGGTGGTTGGCTACACGCAAAATGATATTGATATGTGGGCCGATGTGATTGCCAGAAGCTTAAAGGCAGCGGGCCTGCGCAAAGGCGATCTTTTGCACAATGGCTATGGTTATGGCCTGTTTACAGGTGGGCTTGGCGTGCATACGGGCGCTGAGAAAATGGGGCTGACTGTGGTGCCCATTTCTGGCGGTATGACAGAGCGGCAAGTGCGGTTGATAGAAGATTTTCAGGCAACAGGCATAACGGTAACGCCGTCTTATATGCTGTCGATTTTGGATGAGTATCACCGCCAAGGTCGCGACCCACGCAAAAGCCCAATGAAGGTTGGTGTTTTTGGGGCAGAACCTTGGACCAACGCCATGCGCAAAGAGGTGGAAGACGCCTTTGATATGCATGCAGTGGATATTTACGGCCTATCAGAAATTATCGGGCCTGGTGTGGCGAGTGAATGTGTGGAGACCAAAGACGGTCCGCATATTTGGGAAGACCACTTCTATCCAGAGGTGATTGATCCTGAGACGGGTGAGGTTTTGCCAGATGGCGAGCTGGGGGAATTGGTCTTTACCTCGCTTACCAAAGAAGCTTTCCCAATCATCCGTTATCGCACCCGTGATTTAACCCGCCTTTTGCCGGGAACAGCCCGCACCATGCGGCGTATGGAGAAGGTGACAGGGCGCAGTGATGATATGATGATCTTGCGCGGGGTCAACGTGTTCCCAACCCAGATTGAAGAGCAATTGATGCGGGTTGATGCATTGTCTGCCCATTTCCAAATTGAGCTTACGAAGAAAGATCGCATGGATCATATGATCGTTCATTGCGAGATGTTGAGGGTAGGTAACAATGCGGCTGCCTCTCAAGAGCTTGCTGGGTTGATAAAAGAGACGATTGGTATTTCTGCTGAAGTGCGGGCAGGTGATGAGAATTCTGTGCCAAGGTCTCAAGGTAAAGCTGTACGCATTGTGGATAACCGTTAGTGCGAAAACCTTCGCGTGGTCGCTTTGTTCACTGAGGTTTGAACCAACGCTATCGGTTCGCGCTTGCCTAAAGTGCTCGTGGTCTTTATCGACATACCCAAGTTGAATAACTCAAACTTGGATATGTTTTGATGAACTACGCTTCCTCCCGCCTTGCGCCTGTAAAACCCTCAGCCTCTGCCACCGTTAGCGCTGCTGCAAAAGCTGCCCGCGCACGGGGTGAAGATGTGATTGACCTTGGTCTTGGCGAGCCAGATTTTGATACGCCGAAACATATTGTTGAAGCTGCCCACGCCGCAGCGCTAGACGGGCAAACACGCTATCCGCCCCATGATGGCACGGCGGCATTGAAGAAAGCCGTTTCTGATAAGCTCAAGCGCGACAACAACCTTGATTATGACCCATCAGAGGTGATCGTCGGTAACGGCGCGAAGCAAGTTATTTTCAATGCGATCATGGCGTCGATTGAGCAAGAAGACGAAGTGCTTTTGTGCGCGCCTTATTTTGGCTCCTACGCTGACATCGTTTTAATTTTGGGCGGCAAGCCTGTGTCTGTGCCGTGTACGGCGGAAGATCAATTTCGCCTGACACCTGAAAACCTAGAAGCAGCGCTCACGCCAAAAAGCCGCTGGTTGTTTTTGAACTTGCCGTCAAACCCATCTGGTGCGGTATTTTCTGCTGACGATTTGAAAGCCATCGGCGCGGTGGTTGCTAAGCATCCAAACTTGATGGTGCTCTCAGATGAGATTTACGAGCACATTTTGTTTGATGGGCAAAAGTTCAATTCGTTCGTGGAAGTCTGCCCAGAACTGAAAGACCGTGTGTTGACGGTGAATGGCGTGTCAAAAGCTTATGCCATGACAGGGTGGCGCATTGGCTATGGGGCAGGGCCTCAACCTTTGATCAAGGCGATGACCAAGGTGCAGTCGCAAATTTCCTCTGGTGCTTGCTCTATTGCACAGGCTGCCGCCGTGGCCGCTCTTAATGGCCCGCAGGACGAAGTGCATCGCTTTTGTGAAGCATTTGAGGCACGCCGCAATCTCGTTGTGGACCGTGTTGCCAAGATTGACGGACTAACGCTCGACCCTCCCGGTGGTGCTTTTTATGCATTGATTGGCTGTGATGATTGCATTGGTGCGACAACGCCTGAGGGTAAGACAATCGAGAATGATATTGATTTTGCGCAGTTCCTACTCGATGAAGCCAAAATCGCCGCTGTGCCGGGTGACGCTTATGGCCTGTCACCCTTCTTCCGCATTTCCACGGCGACATCAGAAGATGTGCTCACCGAAGCAATGGACCGTATTGAAACAGCGGTTGCGAAGCTTACAAAATAATATCAGCGAATATAGACGCTTGACCTTCTGGTTACTGGAATGTCTATCATGGGCCTGTTGATCATCAAACAGGCCCATTTTCGTTTTGGAACAAGCATCACATATCGTCCAAGAATCTCACGCTATAGACCCTGTCTGCGGCATGTCTGTTGACCTGTCTAAAGGAAAGCCGAGCCTTACCTATAAAGGCGTGACACAGCATTTTTGTTGCCAAGGGTGCCACGATAAATTTGATGCGGACCCTTATTTCTATCTTTCTGGCAACAACAACATCAAAGCGGCAAAGAAGGTGGAAGGGGCAAAATATATTTGCCCTATGTGTCCCGAAGTCGAGGAGCACGACCCCGTGCCTTGCCCAACGTGCGGTATGGCGTTGGAGGTTGAGGGTGGTGTTTCTGATGGTCCCAATGAAGAACTGATCGATTTCACCAAACGCTTTTGGGTGAGTGCTGTTTGTGCCGTACTCTTGGTTATTCTTACGATGGGTGGGTTGATCGGTATACCGTTGAGATCTGCAATGGGCGAGATGGCCGCACGGTGGGCGGAGTTGGTACTGGCGACCCCTGTTGCCTTATGGGCTGCAAAGCCGCTTATGCAGCGCGGATGGTCTTCGCTTCTTACGCGAAACTACAATATGTGGACGTTGATCATGTTGGGTGTTGGCACGGCGTATGCCTTTAGTGCCATTGGTGTTTTATTGCCAAGCCTCTTTCCTGCGGCACTGCTTGATGCTGAAGGCTATGTGCCGCTTTATTTCGAAGCGGCAGCTGTCATTGTTGCTTTTGTGTTTTTCGGGCAGCTTTTAGAATTGCGTGCACGGGAGCGCACAGGGGATGCGGTGCGAGCCTTGGTTGGTTTAGCGCCAAACACGGCGAGACGCATAACGCCGGATGGTGACGAATATGATGCGCCGTTAGATAATATTCTGGAGGGAGATCGCCTGCGTGTTCGGCCAGGGGAGACGGTTCCTGTTGATGGGGAGATCGAAGAGGGTCAAAGCTACATTGATGAAAGCATGATCACAGGCGAGCCTGTGCCCGTTTCAAAGCAGAAGGGCGACCAAGTGCGCACGGGAACGCTCAACCAAAATGGAACGCTTATCGTGCGGGCAGAACAGGTTGGCGCAGACACAATGCTATCGCGCATCGTGGCGATGGTCGCCAACGCGCAACGCAGCAAAGCACCAATCCAGCGGCTGGTGGATCAAGTCTCGTATATCTTTGTGCCCGCCGTGGTGTTGGTTGCTGTGCTTGCCTTTTTTGTCTGGTCATTTGTGTTTGGCAATATACCCTTTGGCATCGTGGCAGCCGTTTCAGTTCTTGTTATTGCCTGTCCTTGTGCATTGGGTCTTGCAACTCCCATGTCTGTTACCATTGCAAGCGGTATGGGGGCGTTGAATGGCTTGCTGATCAAAGATGCCCGTGCGCTGGAAGAAATGGCAAAGGTGGATGTGCTGGTTATTGATAAGACAGGCACACTGACGGAAGGCCAACCGTTGGTTAGCGACGTGTTGGCTTTGTCTGATAAGAGTGAAGCTGAGATTATATCATTGGCCGCTTCCTTAGAACGCGGATCAGAGCATCCACTTGCGCGGGCTGTCATAAAACATGCTGAAGAATGCCGTGTTGCGTTTTCAACGGTCGAAGATTTTGAGGCAATCACAGGGCAGGGTGTTCAGGGTGTTTTAGATGGGCAGTTCGTACTGCTTGGGAATGAAGCCATGATGGCTGACAATAAGATTTCGGTTCCAAAAGAGAAAATTCAACCACTGCAAGAGCAGGGCAAGACGGTTATTTTGCTTGGTTTTGAAAAGACATTAATCGGGGCGATTGCCATTTCTGATCCCATACGCGAAAGCGCCAAGGGGACGTTGGATGCGCTCATTGGAGAAGGTGTTGAGGTGATCCTTGCAACGGGTGATAACAAACTTACTGCACACTATGTGGCGAAAGAGTTGGGTTTACGTGATGTTCATGCGGGTCTGTTCCCAGCGGATAAAAAGAAGTTGGTTGATGACCTTCGGGCCAAAGGCAGGCGCGTTGCGATGGCGGGCGATGGTATCAATGATGCTCCCGCGCTTGCCAGTGCTGATATTGGTATCGCCCTTGGCAGCGGCGCGGATGTGGCGATTGAAAGCGCGGGTGTCACCTTGCTCAATGAAGATTTGAGCGGTCTTTTGAAGCTGGTTCGATTGTCCCGCGAAACGCTTAAAAATATCAAGCAGAACTTATTCTTTGCGTTTATCTATAATGCGGTGGGCGTGCCAATTGCAGCGGGCGTCTTGTTTCAAGTTTGGGGTGTGTTGTTATCTCCCATGATCGCGGCTGCTGCTATGAGCTTGTCATCTGTCTCGGTCGTCTTGAACGCGCTCAGGCTTAAAGGGGTGAAATTATGAATATCGGACGTGCCGCAGAACTCACTGATTTACCTGCGAAAACCATTCGGTTTTATGAGGAAATTGAGTTGATCAAACCCAGCCGCGCCAGCAATGGGTATCGCGATTATAGTGATGAGGATATTCACCGTCTGAAGTTCTTACAGCGGGCGCGTAGTCTTGGGTTCAGCATTGATGAATGCCGCACACTGTTCTCGCTTTATGAAGATGAGGGGCGTGCGAGCGCGGATGTGAAAGCCATTGCTTTAACGAAGATCGAGGCGGTAGACGCCAAAATCCGCGAACTCCAATCCCTGCGCGATACCCTTAGCCATCTGGCTGAAAGCTGTAACGGTGATAACCGCCCCGATTGCCCGATCATTCGTGATTTAGCAGGCGAGGCAAGCTAATCTAAGCGCACTGTTCTGGATGGGCTTGTTGGAAGGCTGGCAGCGCATTACAGGCGTCCACAATGGCGTTGATCCGCGTCATATCACTAATGTCCGCACCCCAGCGATTGGCATTGAATATTTGTGGCATGAGGCAGAAATCAACAAGGCCCGGTTTATCACCGTGGCAGAAGCGGCCTGTGTTGGGATGGTCCAGCATTGTTTCAAAAGCAAGCAAGCCCTGACGAATATATTTGTGCATCCAATCATCGCGCACCTGCTCAGGCTCGCCTTTGGCAATTTCCTGCACATAAACGATAAGGCCCGAATTGCAGATTGGCTGAATTTCCATGGCAATCGCATTAGCAAGGGCACGAAGGCGTTGACGCTCGACCGCATCTTTCGGCATGAAGCCAAGGTCTCGCGTTTCATCAAGGTATTCGATGATCGCGGTGGATTGAGTGAGCATTAGCCCATCAATATCAAGCGCTGGCACAATGCCTTGCGGGTTGCGGGCGAGGTGCTCAGCTTGCTTTTGTTCTCCGCTCATCAAGTCCACTGGCACGGTGTCGTAGTCAATACCAGCGATGTTGAGCGCTATGCGAACACGGTAGCTGGCTGAAGAAAGCTTGAAGCCATAAAGGGTAACGGTACTCATGGTTGGTCCTCCTGTGCTTTTTCAAGCAATTGATCCATTGTTTCACCCATTCCAATGTGGTTGGCCATTAGGAGCACAAGCCTTGCATTGAGGCGGGCGGATTGTTCGTCGCTCAAGCCATCATGCAGGCTCATCAAGCGTTCGTAAAAATCATCATCAAGAGGTTGGTGGCCTGTCATTTTATGCGGCTTTCTCATCGGCGGTACCTGCAGGGTGGGCGAGGGATGTAAGCTTGTTCAAGCCCTCGTTGCTAACATCATTTGTGATGCCCGCAATATATCGGTCTGGTCTAATGAGATAGGCACAGTCCGCGCTATAGCGTTCAACCAGAAGACCTGAACTGTCGTTGAGCTTTAATGCCGTGCTCAACTGCCCATTATGAACATCGTATAGGTCTGCATGGTCGTCTTTGATGACCAACAGCTGATGGGCGCCGTTCATGCAGTCTATCAACTGGCAGGGCGCGCCATCCTTAGATAAAGGAGCGTCAACAATAACAGTACCTATTTTGCGCTGTGTTGTTGTTTGAACGTCAGGTTCAATAGGCAGGGCGCACGGCACAGAAAGGCGACCTGAGTTGATAAGTTTGCGGGCGAAGTCTTCTTTGTTGGCAAGTTTCAAAACCTCGTCACGGAACATCATTTCCATCGGCGATTTAGGCGTCATGAAGCGTGTGGCGCGGCTTGAGTTTTTGATGTTTTCACTTGCACCATGAAGACGCTCGCTGTTGTAGGTTTCAAGCAAGTCTTTATTCGCGCCGCCTAGAACGGCTGCAAGCTTCCAACCAAGATTATCGACATCATGCATACCGCCATTGCCGCCGCGTGCGCCAAAGGGGGAGACGACATGAGCGCTATCACCAACAAAGAGCACACGGTTATGCACCATGCGTTTCAGCTTCGCGCATTGGAATTTATAAACGCTCATCCAATCAAGTTTGAACGGTTTATCACCAAAAATTGCCTTGAGACGAGGCATAACGGCTGCTTCGGTTTTTTCATGCTCTGTATCAGCATCAGGCCCCAGTTGCAGGTCGATGCGGTAGATATTGTCTGGTTGTTTGTGGAGCAGGGCGGATTGGCCGTTATGGAAAGGCGGCTTGAACCAGAACCAGCGTTCTGGTTCGTCTGTGTTGAAGGGGCTTTGTTCCATCTCAACGTCGGCAATGAGGAACTGTTCTTCGAAGGTCTCACCCTTAAAAGAAAGTCCCATGCGTTGCCGCGTGGCAGAGCCAGCACCATCACAAGCAAGCATGTATTCAACTGCTAACGCATAAGCACCGTCGGGCGTTTCAATTGTTAGGTGAACCAAGTCGCCATCATCTTGGTGGTCCACCACCTTGTTCTTCCATCGAAGGTCGATGAGGTCGGGAAAGTCTGCGCACCGCTCTACCAAATATTGTTCGACGTAGTATTGTTGCAGGTTGATGAAGGCCGGATATTTGTGACCGTCTTCTGGCAGTAGGTTGAAGTTATAAACTTCATCCTCACCATGAAAAAGCCGCCCAATTTTCCACGTAACGCCCTTATCAAGCATCCGTTCGCCAATGCCTAAGCGGTCAAAAATTTCGAGCGTGTGTTTCGCCCAACAGATAGCGCGGGAACCGACTGAGACGACGTTGTTATCATCCAGAACGGTGACCTTAATGCCGCGCTGTGCCAAATCAATCGCGGCCGCCAAACCAATCGGACCAGCGCCGATAATGGCGACGGGCAGAGTTGATGTCTCGCCGCCATCAAGTTCGGGTGGCTTCACATAATCAAACGGTTGATAGCGATTGTTCGGCATTACTCCTCCCAAAGCGTTGCTTAGCTTTGCAATGCGTTCCACATTTCCTTGTCGCGTTCAGCTGTCCAGATGCGCGGGTGGTCTAGGCCGCGTGCTTCGTCATAGGCGCGGGCGACGTTGAAGGGTAGGCAATGCTCATAGATTGCGTAATCCTTGAATTTATCATCGCACGCGTCACGACACGCATCCCATGCGTCTTTCAAGCTGCCACCACCGCGTGCTATGCGGGCGATGGGGTCGTAGGTTGAGCGAATGAAATCGTTGGTGAGGTCGATGGCTTCATTGACCATTGCCTTGCCCACAAGCGCATCCCCGCGACCAGGTGCGATGGCATCCACATCATAAGAGCGGATGGCCTCCAGAGTGGTTGGCCAATCAGCAAAGTGACCGTCGCCACAATAACACGCCGATTTATATTCAACGATATCGCCCGTAAACATTACGTTTTGGTCTGGCACGAAAGCCACAATGTCGCCCGCCGTATGGGCGCGGCCAACATGCATAAGGTCGACGCGGCGCTTGCCGAGATAGACGGTCATGCTTTTGGAAAATGTTTGTGTTGGCCACGTCAGGCCCGGAATGCTTTCATGGCCTTGGAAAAGACGCGGGAAACGGTCGAACTCACTGTCCCAATCCTCTTGGCCTCGTTCCAAAACCATGGCACGAGCGGCATCTGACATGATGATTTCAGACGCATTGAACGCAGACGCACCCAAAACACGTACCGCATGATAATGAGTGAGCACCACATGTTTGATTGGCTTATCTGTTACGCTGCGCACATGCTCAATCACCTTTTGCGCCAAACGTGGGGTTGCCTGTGCTTCGATAATCATAACGCTGTCATCACCAATGATAACGCCAGAGTTCGGATCACCCTCAGCGGTGAAGGCATAAAGCCCGTCGCCAACTTCGGTAAAAGAAATTTCCTTTTCCGCCATGTCGCCTTGTGATGCGAATGCTTTAGCCATTTTGCGCGGTCCTATTTCTCTTGAATGATTTTAGTGATTTGAGGCAAAATATTCTGCATTATGCCATTAATTTCTGGTGCCATATTCGCCATGAAATTTCGGAAAAAAGAAGGCATTTTTGCCATCACAGACGCACCATGTTCTGAATTGTAAAATTCAATAAGCGCATCGAGCTCTTCCTTGTTGAAGGTTTTTGCACTGCCTTCAATCATCACATCTTTAAGGCGCGGACGAAGTTTCTCCATTTCGGTAGACATGGCCGTTCCGATTTTTAGTAATTTATCATCGGCTAACTTTACGGTTGGCGGGAGGTTCGTGCCAAATTGTAAAGCCATAGCTTCAGGAGAAAACATGTCATTCATGAGCTTTTGTACTTGGGGCAAATTGACATACTTCGCGGCGAGCTCGTCTACTGTTTGAGCTGAAACGTTCTGGACGAACATTCCGGAAATTAAAATTACGAGGATCGTTGAACTTAAAAACCGGATCATTTTTGTTGTTCCACTTTTTGTTCGATAGCCCCAAAAATCGAATGGCCATCATTGTCTTTCATTTCAATGCGCACTGTGTCGCCAAACTTCATGAACTCGGTTGTTGGTTTGCCGTTGTTGATGGTTTCAATCATGCGGATTTCTGCGATGCAGGAATAACCAACGCCACCTTCGGAAATCGCTTTGCCAGCTCCTCCATCTAGCTTGTTGGAAACCGTGCCTGAGCCGATGATGGTTCCTGCTGATAAGGCGCGTGTTTTGGCTGCATGGGCGATAAGTGTTGGGAAGTCGAAGGTCATATCAACGCCTGCATTTGCTTTGCCAAATTCCTTGTCATTGTAAGTAACAAGCAAAGGGAGGTGCAGCTTGCCGCCATCCCATGCATCGCCAAGCGCTTCTGGTGTAACGGTGACGGGTGAAAAGGCGGACGATGGTTTTGATTGGAAGAAGCCGAAACCCTTGCCAAGCTCTGCTGGAATGAGGCCGCGCAAGGATACATCGTTTACAATCATAACCAACCGAATGGCACGTGCAGCCTCTTCACGGCTAGCACCCATTGGCACGTCGCCTAAGATTACGGCTACTTCCCCTTCCATATCAATGCCGTAAGC